>WGAA01000186.1 GCA_015489285.1 Anaerolineae bacterium
ATTGTAGACAAAAAGGGAGAAATTGTCCAAGTCGCCCCGGACTTCGCGGCGACTTGGACAATTTCTCCCTTTTTGTCTACAATGGGCTCCGCTCCGCCGGACGTTTGCTTTCCTCCCGCACGCCTGGGATGCGCCGGAGGAGCGGGATGAGGAATCATGGAACGCACATCAGGAGGATGGAGTAATGCCGGACGTGGAACGCACCAAAGAGGACGAACCTGTGGTCTACCTCACCCGAGAGGGGTACAACCGGCTCAAGGAACGTCTTACATATCTTATCGAAGTAAAGCGCCCCGAAATCGCCCAGCAGATCCACGATGCCAAGGAGATGGGGGATATCTCGGAGAACGCGGGGTACGATGAGGCCAAGAATGCTCAGGCCTTCCTCGAGGGGGAAATCGCGGAGCTGGAGTGGAAGTTGAAGCACGCGGTCATCATCGATGACGAGCGCCCCGCGGACCGGGTGAGCCTGGGATCTCAGGTGACCGTCCTGGAGGAAGGTTCGGGCGAGGAGGAAACCTACGTCATCGTGGGGTCCGCGGAAGCCGACCCCTTCGACGGTCGCATCTCCAACGAGTCCCCCGTGGGCAAAGCCCTGATGGGACACAAGGTAGGGGATGTGGTCGATGTGGAGACGCCGGGTGGGGTCATCCGCATGCGTATCCTTGCCATCGAATGAGATAGAAAGAGGAGACACACAGGACTCATGGACCTAGGAGCCGTTACCGACCAGGAAATCATCCGCCGTAAGAAGCTCAACGAGTTGCGGGAACGGGGCATCGACCCCTATCCCGCCCGATCTTACCGCACACACACGGCCAAGCAGGCGAAAGCCGCGTTCGAGCGCGGGGAACTGGGCCCCGAGGACATCGTGGCGCTGACCGGGCGCATGGTCACCCGGCGCATCATGGGAAAGGCCTCCTTCGCGCACATCGAGGACGGCAGCGGCCGCATCCAGATCCACCTGCGGCGGGACATCC
The DNA here is from genome assembly GCA_015489285.1 of Anaerolineae bacterium. Taxonomy (GTDB): domain Bacteria; phylum Chloroflexota; class Anaerolineae; order JAADDB01; family JAADDB01; genus JAADDB01. Next base: position 981 of record WGAA01000186.1, read on the forward strand.
TCGGCGAGGAGACCTACAACTGGTTCTTCAAGAAGATGCTGGACATCGGGGACATCATCGGCGTCAAGGGCCCCATCTTCCGCACCCGCACGGGGGAGATCACGTGCGAAGTGCGGGAGATCTCCCTGCTGGCCAAGACACTCCACCCCCTCCCGGACAAGTGGCACGGTTTGACCGACGTGGAGACCCGCTACCGCCACCGCTACGTGGACCTCATGGTCAACCCGGAGGTGCGCGAGATCTTCGTCAAGCGGGCCAAGCTCGTCCGGGCCCTCCGGGAGTACCTGGACAGGGAGGGGTTCCTGGAGGTGGAAACCCCCATCCTCCAGCCCATCTACGGGGGAGCGGCCGCCCGCCCCTTCACCACCTATCACAACGAGCTGGAACAGACCCTGTACTTGCGCATCTCCTTCGAGCTGTACCTGAAGCGGCTCCTCGTCGGGGGGTACGAACGGGTTTACGAGATCGGGCGCGACTTCCGCAACGAGGGGGTCTCCTTCAAACACAACCCCGAATTCACCCAGCTGGAATTCTACGAGGCTTACACCGATTACCACGGGGTCATGCGCCGGGCCGAGGAGCTCATTACCTACGCGGTGGAACAGGTCAACGGCAGCCTGAAGCTCACGTACCAGGGACAGGAGATCGACCTGACCCCGCCCTGGCCGCGCATCCCCCTGCGGGAGATCATTCACGAGCGGACGGGCATCGACATCCTCCAGTACCGGGACCCCGAGGCCCTGCGCCGGGCCATCCGCGACATCGGGGGGAACCCGAACCCCGAGGCCGGATGGGGGAAACTGGTCGACGGGCTCCTCTCCGCGTACGTGGAGGAGACGCTCGTCCAGCCCACCTTCCTCATCGATTACCCGGTGGACATCTCCCCCCTGGCCAAGCGCTCGCCGGACAATCCCGACATCGCGGAGCGGTTCGAGGGGTTCATCGGGGGGATGGAGATCTGCAACGCGTTCAGTGAGCTCAACGACCCCCTGGACCAGCTGGACCGATTCCTGGAGCAGCGCAAGGCCATGGAAGCCGGGGATGAGGAAGCCCATCCCATCGACGAGGACTTCATCCTGGCCCTCCGCTTCGGGATGCCCCCCACGGGCGGGTTCGGCATGGGCATCGACCGCCTGACCATGATCGTCACCGACAAGCCCTCCATTCGCGAGGTCATCCTCTTCCCCCACCTGCGCACCAAGGGTATGCCGTCGCACTTGCAGGAACTCATCGCCCTGCGAGACGACCCCTAGGGGGGATCATGGGGCACCCACTCTACATCGCCTTCGTCTGGCACCACCATCAGCCCTATTACCGGGAGCCGGGCCGTGAGACGTACGCGCTCCCCTGGGTGCGCGTCCACGCGGCCAAGGACTACCTCTTCATGGCCGAACTCCTGGCCGAATACCCCGAGGTGAAGGCCACCTTCAACTTCGTCCCCTCCCTCCTGGAGCAGCTGGACGCCTATGCCCGGGGACGGGCCGAGGATCCCATGACGCTGTTGGGGCGCCAGGCGTCCTGGAGCGAGGAGGAGAAGCAGCTCATCCTCAACCTGGGTTTCAGCATCAACTGGCAGCATCTGGCCTTCCTCTATCCCCGCTACCGGGAACTCATCCAGCGCCGCGATACGGTCCTGCGGGATCCCCAGGTTTTCGGGGAGCAGGATTACCGGGACCTCATCGCCCTCTTCAACCTGGCCTGGACCCATCCCCGCTACGTTCGGGAGGACGCCCGATTGCGGGCTCTGGCGGAGAAGGGCCGGGATTTCACCCCGGAGGATATCGAGACCATCGTGGCCGTTCACCGGGAGCTGTGCGCGCGGGTCATCCCCGCGTATCGGGAGCTGGAGGAAAAGGGGCAGGTGGAGCTCACCCTGTCCCCTTACTACCACCCCATCCTGCCCCTGCTGGTGAACACGGACCACGCGCGGCGGGCTACACCGGACATCCAGGTCCCCCATCCCCCCTTCCACTTCCCCGAGGACGCGGAGACCCAAGTCCGTGAGGGGATGGCTTTCTACAAGGACGTGTTCGGCCATGCCCCCGCGGGGATGTGGCCCTCGGAGCAGGCCGTCTCCCCCGAGACGGTGGAGATCCTCCGCCGGGCCGGGATCCGCTGGTTCATCAGCGATGAGGCCATCCTGGGGCGCAGCCTGGACTATTACTTCGCCCGGGACGAGCAGGAACAGGTGTACGAGCCCCACCGCCTGTATCGACCCTATCGCGTGCCCACCGCGGCCGGGGAGATCGTCGGCGTCTTCCGCGATCACACCCTGTCGGACAAGGTCGGTTTCGTGTACATGCACTATCCCCCGCAACAGGCCGCGGAGGATCTCATCGTCCGCTTGCAGACGATTTATTACCGTCTCAACGCGCCGGATACGCCCCGCCTGGTGGTCATCGCCCTGGACGGGGAGAACCCGTGGGAGCATTACGAGGGGAACGGCGAGCCCTTCCTCCGGGATGTGTACCGTCGCCTGGCGGCTCACCCCCACCTGAAGACGGTGACCGTGTCCGAGTTCCTGGACCGCTTCCCTGTGGACGCCCGCCTCGACCGTCTGGCCACGGGGTCCTGGATCAACGGGGACCTGACGACGTGGATCGGGGACCCGGAACACACGCGCGCCTGGAGTGTGTTGCGCGATGCACGACAGGCGTGGGAGGAACGGGCACGGTTGTGGCAGAACAACCACGAACGGGAGGACACGTTACGCCGCGCGTTGCGCCACCTTCACATCGCGGAGGCCAGCGATTGGTTCTGGTGGTATTCCCGACGGAACACGTCGGACCAGGACGTGTTGTTCGACGCGCTCTTCCGGGCCAACGTGGCGGCCGCGTATCAGACGCTGGGGCTTCCCGTGCCCTCCGCGGTCACGACCCCCATCGTGGGGCGTCCCGCGGCCGAGGTGGAACAGTTGCCCCCGCCCCTCATCACCCCGCCCCTGGACGCTTCCCCGGACCCGACGCCCCATTGGGCCCGAGCCCATGTCCTGCGCCCGCGCACCTCCGTGGGGACGATGCAGACGGCCCAGGCCCCCATCCAGGCCGTCCGGGTGGGGTACGATGCCCGGAATGTGTACGTTCGCCTGGAGCTGGGGCAACATGTGCCCGGGGAGATCGTCGTGTCCCTCACCGGTCCTTCGGGCGAGTTGGGCGATGTCCTCATCCCGCCGTGTGACCACGGCCGGCCTGTGATGTGGCGCTACGGGCATCGGGTGGACGTGCCCATGCGCTTCCGCTGCCGTCGCCGGGTCGTGGAGCTGGCCATCCCCCGCCGGGTGCTGGGGGTCTACCCCGGCGATGAGGTGGGGATCCGGGTGGGCATCTTCCGCGACGGCGTGCTGGACCACGCCTTACCCCCGGATACGCCCTACCGTCTGCGGGTGTGAGGTCCCCTCACTCACCGCACTCCACCAAGGGGAGGTAGATGCGGGAGAGGGATCCCCGGTACTCGTACGCGCCGATGTCGGGGTGGGCGTCGCGTGGGTGGCCTTCCACGTCGGTGGGGGGCGCGACCGCGGCCAGGCCCGCGTCGATGGCCGGGCTGTCCGGCCGCAGGTGGCCGTCGAACGCGCTCTCGTCGGAATTGCGCACCCGCGGGTCCTGACACGTCACGTGCTCCCCGGCAGGACATCCGCCCTTGGCCCCGTAGACGATGCTGTAGCCCACGTCGACCGGGTTGCCGGAAAAGCCCTCGTGGTACACGAAGCAGGTGCGGTCGCCTGGATCGAGGAACTCGCGGTGGCCGAGGAAGAGGTCGTTGCGCAGGGTGAGACCCTCACGCCCGCTACAATCGCCCTCGCAGAGGAGTTCCACCAGGCAGTCGCCGTGGCCGGTGATGGTGCTGTTCACCACCGTGGCCGAGGTGCCGGGGCGCAGGGTGATGGAGAGTGCGTTCCCCGCGGCGCGGCAGTTGTCCACGTTGTGGGTGAATTCCTTGCCCCGGAAGAAGCCACAGTTGCCCACGACGACCGCGTTTTCCAGGTGCAGGTCGCCGTTGGTCTTGATGCCGTTGCCCGCGTTGCCGATGGCGATTGTGCGGCGGATGGTGATGGAGGAGCCCGGCTCCCGCACGTAGAGGAGGTCCAGCCCGTCGGAGGTGTTGTAGAGGAAGGCCGAGTCCTCGATAATCCAGTGGCCACCCGTGCGGCCCGTGCCCACGCCGTCGCCGTAGCCTCCCGCGGTCTGGGCCCAGCACCCCGTCGGCTGCCCGCCCGGATACGTCTCCCCGCACCCGTTCCAGGCCACAGTCCAGCGGCGGAAGGTGAGGGTCCCCGCGTTGGCGTCATCCCCCTCGATGTCCCCATCCCAGCCGACCCAGCCGTTGCCCACGATGCGTACGTTCTCCACCGTCCAGTCGCGCAGGCGGCCCGCCCACACGCCCGCGTGGGCCAGGCCGTGGATGTTCAGGTCCTTCAGGTGGACGTTCGCCGAGTCCTCCGCGTAGAGTCCCACCGCGGCCCAGTCGCCGAAGGGGTAGGTATCCCGGTTGCAGGCCAGGTCGCCACTGTGGAACTCCACGCACGAGGAGTGGTCGGTGATTTCCAGGCAGGCGATTTCCACGTTGCTGCTGTCGGTGAGGTTGAGGATGAGGT
>WGAA01000187.1 GCA_015489285.1 Anaerolineae bacterium
GGGGGAGGGATGATGGACGCATCCTTTTGGCGACATCGACGGGTCTTTGTGACAGGGTGTACGGGGATCCTGGGATCCTGGCTGACGGAACGCCTGGTCGCGCTGGGCGCCCAGGTGGTGGGCCTGGTGCGGGATCGGGTCCCCCGCTCCAACCTGATCCGGTCGGGCGCGTGGCAGCACATCGACGTGGTGTACGGAGATGTGACCGATTATGATGTGCTGGAGCGCGCGCTGGCCGAGTACGAGATCGAGGTGGTCTTCCACCTGGCCGCGCAGACCATCGTGCCCATCGCCAATCGGGTCCCCCGTCCCACCTTCGAAACCAACGTGCGCGGCACCTGGAACGTGCTGGAAGCCGCCCGTCACAACCCCACGGTGGAACGCCTCATCGTCGCTTCCACCGATAAAGCCTACGGCGAGCAGCCCACCCTGCCGTACACGGAGGAGCAGCCCCTCCTTGCCCGATACCCTTACGACGTGTCCAAGGCGGCCGCGGACATGATTGCACGTTCCTATTATTACACCTTTGGCCTGCCCGTGGCCATCACCCGCCTGGGAAACATCTACGGGGGAGGGGACCTGAACTGGAACCGCATCGTCCCCGGCACCATCCGCAGCGTGTACTTCGGGGAACGCCCCATCATCCGCTCCGATGGGACACCGCTGCGGGATTACATCTACGTGAAGGACGCGGTCCAGGCGTACCTTACCCTCGCGGAGCAATTGCACCGGGAGGAGGTGCAGGGCCAGGTGTTCAACTTCGCGCCGGAACACCCGGTCCGTGTGCTGGACCTGGTACGGCGGATCGTGGAGCGCATGGGCCGCCCCGACCTGGAACCCCTCGTCCTGGGGACGGCTACGGGGGAGATCCCCCATCAGTACCTGTCCGCGGAAAAGGCCCGCCGCGTCCTGAACTGGCAACCCCGGTACACGCTGGACGAGGGGCTGGATGAGACCATCGCCTGGTACAGGGCGTTCTTCGAGGAGGAAGGAGGATGAAAGAGGTCACCTACCGCCCCCTCCCCGCCCGTCCCCTGGTCCCCATGCGCGCCCTGGTCACGGGCGCAAGCGGCTTCATCGGCTCCCACCTGACCCGTCGTCTGGTGGCCAAGGGCGTGGAAGTCCACGTGATGGTCCGTCCCTCCACGGATCCCTGGCGTCTGGACGACGTGTGGTACCGGGTCCACGTACACCGGGGGGACCTGCGCTCGTACGAGGATGTGCACCGGATCGTGCGGGCGGTGCGGCCGGACACGATTTTCCACCTGGGCAGTTATGTGAACGTCAAGCGCTCCCTGGACGAGGTGGACGAGATCGACGCGGTGATCATCCGGGGGACGATGAACCTGGTCCGGGCCGTGTTGAGCGAAGTCCCCGAAGCCCTCTTCATCAACACGGGGACCTGTGAGGAGTACGGCGATGGCCCCGTCCCCTTCCACGAGGACCAGTTGCCCCAGCCGGTGAGCCCGTATTCCGCGGCCAAGACCGCGGCCACCTTCTTCGTCCTCATGGCGTCCAAGACCCTGGGGTTACGGGGGGTGACCGTCCGTCCCTTCCTCACCTATGGACCGGCCCAGCAGCCCCTGCGCCTGATCCCCCAGGCCATCCTCGCGGGGCTCCTCAAGCGGGAGTTCAAGATGACGCCGGGGGAGCAGACGCGGGAGTTCAATTACGTCAGCGATATCGTGGAGGGATACCTGCAGGTGGCCCGCCATCCTGATGTGGCCGGACACATCTTGAACCTGGGCAACGGCCACGAAATTCAGATCCGCGAGGTGGTGCGCCTGATCTTCGACCTGATGGGGAATCCCATCGAGCCCCAGATCGGCGCGCTCCCCTACCGACCGGGGGAGACGTGGCACTTTTACAGTGACCCACGAAAGGCTCAGCAGCTCATCGAATGGCACCCCGTCGTCTCCCTGGAGGAGGGGCTGAGGCGGACCATTGCCTGGTATGAGCGCCATCTGGACCGGGTGGTGGCCCGGTGGAAGGATGTGTTACCATGAAGCGGGAGAACGTGCTGCAAAAGGCGTGGCAGGCCGTGGCCGAAGGGCGCAGCGAGGAGGCGGAAGGGCTCTTCCGTTCCCTGTTGGAGCGCGACGGGCAGGACGCGGAGGCGTGGCACGGGCTGGGCGTGAGCCTCTACCAGCAGGGGGCCAGGGAGGAGGCTTATGAGGCCCTGCGCCGCAGCGTCGCCCTCGACGGGGATCGGATGGAGGCGTGGCACGCGTTGGCCCAGGCGGCCGATGCCCGAGGGTACACCCTGGAGGCCCTGGAGGCCGCACAGGAGGCCCTTCGTCTGGCCCGGGAGCAGGGCTATCCCCCCGCCCTCGTCCGGGGGCTGGAGGCAACGGTGCGGGGATTGCAACAGGGCGTGGCGCGCCTGCTCCACGCGTTCGGCCTGGGGGAGGATTCGCCGGAGGCGCGCGAGCGCCTGCGTCAGGCGTTCGACGCGTACCGGAGGGGGGTGGACGCGTTGCGGGCCGGACGGGTCCGGGAGGCCGTCGACGCGCTGCAGGAGAGCTTGCAGCACGCGCCGCAGAACCCCCGGGCCTGGAGCAACCTGGGCGTGGCCCACATGATGGCCGGACGGCGGGACGACGCGGAGGCTGCGTTCCGTCGGGCCCTGGAACTCGACCCCACGTACGAGCCGGCCCGGTTCAACCTGGAAAAACTCCTTCAGGGGGAAGGGGAGGCAACCCCCCTCCTGCACGGGTTCACCCAGGTGAAACGGGATGCACCAAAACGGGACACGTTGAAATGAAACCGGCAGAGCAGAAAGGTCCGGGATTCGATGCCCGGCATCCTATCCTGTTGATTGCCGCCCAATGGCGACCGCGGGCCTACATCCTGGCCGAATTGCAGGAGTTGGGGTATGAGGTCCGCGCGTTGCCGGGCATCCACTTTGCCCTGGGGTACCTCATCCGGCGTCCCCAGGTGCACCCGGCCCTCGTCATCCTGGACACGGAAGAGGATCCCGATCTGACCCCCGAGCGGTTGGAGGACATGCTGGCGATCACCGAGCCCGCGCCCTGGCTCGTCATCACCTCGGGAACTCGACCCGTGCCCCCGGTGCTTGCCCGGGCCGCCCCCCGGGTGCACATCCTCAAACGCCCGATCTCCATCGGTCAAGTGGTCGAACGGGCTCGGGCCCTTCTTGCGGGAGGGGATGAGATCCCCGCATAATCAGGGGGAGGGACCTCACGGGGTCCGCACATATCGGTGGGTACGTCAGGATACGCATGAAAATCGACAAGTACACGCTCTACGCTCGCGTTGCGGACGGATTGACCCTCTTTCGCGCGTTGACCGGCGTGGCGATTCTCTACGAGGGGTGGAAGTACGGTCGCAACAGCGTCCATCAAGTCGCCATCTACATCATCATCGGCTGGATCGCCGACGCGCTGGACGGGGCGTTTGCCCGTCGGAGCGGACAACGCACTTACCTGGGCCGCTACGATTTCCTGGTCGACGTGTTCCTCACGTGGGCCACCTTTGGCTACTTGACGATGGCGGGGTACATCCCCTGGCCTCTGGCCCTCCTGTACACCCTGATCGCCATGATCATCGTGGCCCTCGTCCAGCGGAAGGCCGTGGTCATCGTCTTCATGCGGCCCATCGACCTCACCACCGGCCTGATAGCGTTCCGCTACGTGCCGGAGCTGGCCCTCCTCTTCGGTCTATGGCTCATCGGGTTGGGCATCGTCCGCTGGCGTCGGGTGAAGACCCGGGTACGCGGGTGGATTCGGGAGCTCATTGCCCTGCTCCGGGGCCAGAGTTGAGCCCCGCAGCCTGCTCCCCGATTCCCCCAATTGCCCCCGTGCCCCCTTCCGGGTATCATGGAGGAGGAC
>WGAA01000188.1 GCA_015489285.1 Anaerolineae bacterium
CAGTCCTCCCCCGGCAGGTTGGAGAGGGCCAGGGTACCGATGCGTTCGGCCTGGGCCACGATCTCCTCCTTGTCCATGCCGATGAGGGGCCGGAGGATGGGCAGGCGGGCCACCTCGTTGATGACGTAGATGTTTTCCAGGGTCTGGGAAGCGACCTGACCCAGGCTCTCGCCCGTCACCAGGGCCAGGGCCCCCTCGCGACGTGCTATCTCCTGGGCAACCCGCATCATGAGGCGCCGGTAGAGAACGACCCGGTACGCGGGGGGCGAGGTCTTCATGATCTCCGCCTGGATGTTGCCGATGGCCACGCTGTAGAGGCGGGGAGAGGCGCCCCACTCGGTGAGCACGCGCGTGAGTTCGATGGCCTTGACTTCCGAGGCCGCGCTCACAATGGGTTGGCCGTGGAAGTGGACGTTGATGACGCGCGCGCCCCGACGGAGCATCCGCCACGCGGCGACGGGGGAATCGATGCCGCCGGAGAGGAGGTTGATCGCCAGGCCGCTCACCCCCACGGGGAGTCCTCCGGGCCCCCTGACCTTGTGGAAGTAGAAGAATATCTCCTTGTAGAGGACTTCCACGTGGATGGGCAGATCGGGTTGGGTGAGGTTCACCTTCCACCCGGTGGCCCGGGCCACGGCCGCGCCCAAGCGACGGTTGATCTCCATCGAGTTGAGGGGGAAGGCCTTGTGGGCCCGGCGGGCGCGCACGGCAAAGGTTATCCCCTTCTCCTGAGGGAGCCGATCCAGCACGGCCCTCTCCAGGGCCTCCATGTCCAGGGGCACGCGCCAGGCGCGCGCGAAGTAGGCCACCCCGAACACGGTCTTCACGCGCGCGGCGACCTCTTCCCACCGGACCGTGGGCCCCAGGCGGAAGAGGATCCGCCCGGAGCGCCGTCGGTCCAGGTGAACGTCCAATCCTCGAAGACGTTCTTCCACGTTGCGGATGAGCGTGTTGATGAAACGCGGTCGATTTTGCCCTTTAAGTCCGACCTCCCCGTAGTGGATGAGGAGATAGGTGTCCGGAGCCGTCATCGTCCCTCCGCTCTCACAGGGTCAAATCCAGGATGCGCTTCGCCCGTTCCAGGTCGTCCATGTCGAAAGCCCGGGCCTCATGCGTGATCACGGAGAGGGTCTTCGCCATGACCAGGAGCAGGCCTCCCACGATGTTGGGCAGCTCGTTCTCCAGCTCCACCTCCAGGGGGAACTTCAAGGGGGGCAGGGAAGCCAGGTACTCCAGGATCGGGTCCAGCTCGATTTGCTCTTCCAACTCCAGCTCCTGGAACTGGCGAATGGATTCTCTCAACCCCTTTGTGATGGGCACGTCCGCGAGCCAGATGACATCCCGGTCGTTGTACCCCGCGTTCCGCTCCCCGATGATGAGCAGGTCGTGCAGCTTCTTCTCCACAAAGGGGAGGATCTCCTTGGCCTTGTTCTCCGTCAGATCCATGCCCACGGAACGGCGGAACAATTGCTCTAGCTGACGATACTTGATGATCATGCGCATGCTTTTCCTCCTCGTCGAGAATTCGTTGTCCTCTTCCCAGCTTAGCGGGCATATGCTAAGTTTCCATCAGCATTTTATTAGCGAAGTGTTTGATCGGGAAATGGGGGGATGGGTGCGGTCGACCAAAGCCCTTTCCATTTTTGCACATCGCTTCCGGCTCACATAGAATGTCCCGTTGACAGTACGTCCCCGAGTGGGCGCGCGTCGAGCATTCACACCGATTCGGTGTTTGCGGGGACGGGCCTTTGTCCGGATCGTCCCCATTGTGGAAAACGAGGGAGAGGGAGGAATCATGAGTGGTGAGTTGACGTTGACGGCTGAACCGAGAACGGTCACGGGACGACGACCCGTTCGTCGTTTGCGCCGGACCGGTTTGATTCCGGCGGTGCTATACGGTCCCACGACCCAACCTCGCAACTTGCAGTTGCGTGCCATAGATGTGGAGAAGGTCCTCCACCGCGGTGGGACGACGCAGTTGGTGGATTTGACGATCAAGGGGGAAGAGGATCGGCCCATCAAGGTCCTGATTCGCGATCTCCAACGTCACCCCATCAAGCGGTCCTTGCTCCACGTGGACCTCATCGAGGTGAACCTGGAGGAGAAGCTGGAAGTGGAAGTCCCCATCGTCCTCGTTGGGGAATCCCCGGCCGTGGCCGCGGGTATCGGTGCGCCCAGCCAGGTGCTGGACACGATCGCCGTGCGCTGTTTGCCGACCGACATTCCCGCCCAGATAGAGGTGGACGTGAGCACGCTCACGCCGGAGCATGACGTCATCCGGGCGGAAGAAGTCCCCTTGCCCGAAGGGGTGGAGCTGGCAGAAGAGCCCGATGCCGCGGTCGTCGTCCTCGAGTACATCTCCGAGGAAGTCGAGGGCGAGGAAGAGGCCGAGGAGATGGGTGAGGCCGAACCCGAAGTCATCGCCCGGGGCAAGGCGGAAGAGGAAGAAGAAGAGGAATAACCCGACGAGAATGGCTCCAGACTTCCGAAGTCTGCGGGACTTCGGAAGTCTGGAGGTTGGTGTGGTTGGGTGGGTCCTAGTGCGTGTTGTGGAACCATTTCTCCCGCAGGTCACGCAGGACCCCTTCTTGCTGTAATCGCTCCAGGGCGTCGTTCGTTTCCCTGTGGAGGATGGGTGCCCTGTAGGGTAGGACGATGACGTAGCCGTTGTGGCTCAACGGGGGCAGGATCTCGCGCATCTCCCCCGCGTGCTCCGCGGCCGTCACCCCGTCCACAATGGCCGCGTCGGCCTGGCCCGCCCGCACGGCCGCGAGGGCCTCCTCCAGGGAGGGCTTGAGGACCAGCCGGATGTCCGGGTGCTTCCGCCGCAAACGCCTCCCCCACATATCCCCTTCCGACCCCCACTCCACCGCAATGCGCTTGCTGGCCAGGTCCTCCACCGAACGGACGGGCGCATCCCGCGGGACGACAATGCGCCACCCCGCGTCGAAGTACGGCCGGGAGAAGCGCACGTCCCGGGTGAGCAGGGGATCATAGGGGATGGCGGAGATGGC
>WGAA01000189.1 GCA_015489285.1 Anaerolineae bacterium
CCCAAACCGCGTCGTTCTTTGGACATCGTCCTTACTCCTCTTCTTCCACCGGGCGCTGCGCCAGAACGAGGACGCAATTGCCCTCCTTCGGTTCCCGGTGTGCTTCGACGGTGATGAGAAGGCGAATCAGGGGCAGCAGGAGGAGTGTGGGAAGAAGGCGATACCGGCTCCACTTCCACAACTCCCAGGCGAGTGTGCCCCAGGGCCCATGTGTGTACACGCGGCGGATGACCCGCCCGCCCGCCTCTTCTATTTTACCCTCTAATTCCCCTCGACGGTAACCTTCCCGCGCGTGCAAGGGGTTGACCAGCCGGTCCAGGTCGAACCGGCGGAACCAGTGGCGTTGAGGGGTGAGAGGGGTGTGTACGGCCAGCCATCCCCCCGGGCGCAGGCTGCGGAGCATGTGGGCCAGCGCGGCCCGGTCGTCGGGGATGTGTTCGACCACGTCGAAGGAGTAGATGAGGTCCGCGTCGCGCAGGGGGAGGGGCCGGGTCAGGTCCGCGGTGAGGAAGTGAAGGTGCCCCAGGCCCCGCTCACGCGCTTGGGCCTGCGTGCGTCTCACCACCTCCTCCCGGTTGTCCAGGCCGATGACCTGGAGATGGGGGAAGGTGCGTGCCAGGTAGAAGGCGTGTTTCCCCGCGCCGCTGCCCGCGTCCACCACCCGTCGGGTCTGGGGGGTGACGAGGGGGACCACATAGCGGCGGAAGTAGTGGAAGCGGATGGCCTCCCCCACGTGGTAATCCAGGCGGGTGATGGCCCACCAGTGGGCACGACGGAGGATGGCGGGGATCATGGGGCTCGTCCTCCCGGGGTGGCTGCGCGCGCCGCGTGAGGGGGGTTGGGGTAAGGCAGGTTCAGCCGACGGCAGAACTCCTCGGCCAGCGCGCGGTAGGCTCGGGCCCCCGGCGAGTGGGGCGCGTACCGCAGGATGGTTTCCCCGTAACTGGGCGCTTCCCCCAGGCGCACGTTCCGGGGGATGATGGTGTCGAACACCCGCTCCCCCAGAACGTGGCGCACGTTTTCCACCACGTTTTGGGCCAGCTTGGTGCGGGCATCGTACATGGTGAGGATGACGCCGGCAATGTGACAGTGGGGGTTGAGCCGTTCCCGCACGAGGGAGATGGTTTCCCACAGGCGTCCCAACCCCTCCAGGGCCAGGTATTCCGTCTGCACGGGGATGAGGACGCCGTGGGTCACCGCGGCGAGCGCGTTGATGGTGAGCAATCCCAGGCTGGGAGGGCTGTCGATGAAGATGAAGTCGTAATCCTCCAGGACCGGTTCCAGGGCCCGGCGGAGGAGATATTCCCGCTCCGGGGTTTGGACCAGCTCTACCTCGACCCCGGCCAGATCCGGATGCCCGGGCACCACGTCCAGGTTCAGCTCCTCCGTGTGGACGATGGTGTCGGGTAAGGGGGTGGTCTGGCTGTACACGTCGTACAGGGAGAGGGGAAGCTCCAGGGCGGGCAATCCCAGGCTGCTCGTCGCGTTGGCCTGGGGGTCCGAGTCAACGAGGAGGACGCGGTACCCTCCCCGGGCCAGGTAGGCGCTCAGGTTGACCGCGGAGGTGGTCTTCCCCACCCCTCCTTTTTGGTTGGCAAAGGCGAAAATGCGGGCCGTCATAGCACGGGCACCTCGATGGGAGACCAGGGGTGCGCTTCCATGTACGCTTCCACGGTGGCCCGATCCGGGATGCCCCGGGGGCCGATGTCCTCGATGGCGAAGGAGGCGACGATGTTGGCGAAATAGGCCGCCTCCAGGGGATCCCCCGTCTCGTACAGGCGCACGAGCATGGCCGCGGTGAAGACGTCCCCGGCCCCGGTGGGATCCACCTCTCGGGCCGGCCGCGGGGGGACGTGGGTTCCCACCCCGTCCCGGTAGACGATGCAGCCGCGCGCGCTCAGGGTGACGACGACGAGGGGAAAGGTGCGGATGAGTTCCCGGTGGACTTCCGGGTCTCCGCCGAAGTCCTCGCTGCTGAAGACGAGGAGATCGGTGTAGGGACGGGCTCGTTGGGGGTCCGACCAGGGACGGGGGTGGACCCGTCCTTCCTCGTCCCATGTGCGCCCCAGCCCCTGGGGGACGACGGCGACGAGGGCCCGGGGGAAGTGGGCCGCCATCGCGGGGTCCAGCTCCGCGGCCACGGCACCGAGAAGGACCATGGGGACATCCCGCCACTCCTCCGGTACCGCGTCGGGCGGGATGGGGTCCGCGACCGCGTCCACGTACTGAAGGCGATGGCCGTTCAGGTAGATGTTGCGGAACGTCGTGGTCACCGGGGAGGGCAGGCGGTGGATGTCCATCCCGGGTAAGGCGTCCTCCCAGGGGAAATCCTCCCCTCCTCGGGTGAGCACGGCAGGGCGGTAGCCCAGTTTCTGGGCCGTCAGCGCGGCAAAGGTGACCGTGCCGCCGGGTGTGAACGTCCCATTACGTCGATCCAGCGTGACGTGACCGATAGCCAGGAAGTCGGGGTGCATGGATTCACTGTCCTCCCGTAGGTTGTGCCGGTTGCGTGTTCGTGACGGGGAGGGGGGCCTTCCAGACCCCGGAACCCGTCAGGATGTAGATGGCATCCTCGCCATCGGTGACGAAGATGTTACGTACCTCTCCGAAGTCCACGTCGAAACCCTCCCCCGGGACGAGTTGGGCCAGGAGCTTGCCTTCTTCCTCCCCTTCCTTCCCCAGGATGACAATACGCCGGTTGCCCGTGTCCGCGATGTAAAGGTGTTGCAGGTCCTGATGGGTGAAGATGGTGCTGGGGGAGGAGAGCGCCGTGTCGACGAGGAAGGGGGTCTGTTCCCCCCGGAAGTAGCGCAGCACCCGACCGTCGGGGAAGACCAGGTAGACATACCCGTCGATGCTGAAGTCGACCACGCCGTCCAGGTCCACGGACGCGGTGAAGTAGTTGTCCGGCGGTGTGGTGAATCCCTCCCCCGAGGGGGGGAAGCGGAAGATGGCGTTGGCGCCCGGGTCGAGGACGTAGAGGCGGTCGCCGTAGGTGGTGATGCGCAGGGGGGCCTGCCACGTGTCGGGCGGGGCGAAGGGAAGGGGACGGGTGCCTTGACGGCTGTCATAGGTGTAGAGGGCCCCGGCCCCGTCCAGGACAATGATGCCGCTCACTTTGACGGCCGGTCCCGCGGCTATCCACGCCATGTCCACCAGATCCCCCACGGGCCGGTCCCCTACGGCCGTCCCCCGGGCCAGGAGCCGTTGTTCGGACCCCTGCACCACCCCTTCGCCCGAGTCGTTCAGGGTGTAACGGATGACCTGGTCCCCTTCCCTGTCCAGGAGGAACAGGTCCTTCTCGTGGACGATGATGCGGGTCCAGTCCCCCGCGGGGAGTTCCACCAGAGGCCACATGAGGTAGAGGGGCATGATGCGTTCTACCCGGAGCTCGCTGTTGTGGAGGCTCTCCTTGAGGCGCTGGATCTGGGACGCGTCGGGGTGGATCTCCTCGGCCTGGCGGATGGCCACTTCGGCCTGGCGGAGGTATTGGCGGGCCAGCTCCCGGTCCTCGGTGGCGGAAGCCTGTTGGAGCGCAGCCGCGGCCTGGTTCAGCGCGTCCTGGAACCGTTGCTCCTCCTGCCGGTTGTGTCGCCACCACATCCCCGCGGTGAGGAGGAGGACGACGAGGGGGACGAGGACGAGGAGGCCCCAGAAGATGCGACGCCAGGGAAGGCTCGGCCCGGTAATCGACCGTCTCCGTAAGGGCCAGGTTTTAGGAGGGGGGACGGGTGGGGGCTCGGGTTTGCCGAAGGCGACCGCTTCCCGCTCTTCCTCTTCTTCTTCCGCGAGGGCGGGTTCCTCGGGGAGAAGGCGTTCGGTGACGGTGCGCACCCGTTCGACCACTTTTTGGGTGAGGGGTTCCGGACGGGTGTCGCTGACGATGGGTTCGTCTTCCCGCTCTTCCACGCGCAGGGCCAGCGCGGAGAGGTTGCTCGAGTCCACCCCTCGGGCCAGTTCCCGGAGCATGGCGTGCAGGTCTGTCATGTTCAGGGCCCGGCGGAAGTGCTCCGCGTCCAGCTGGTTGAGCCATCCCGAGTCCAGAAGGAGAATGGTGGTGCCGGGAATCGCGGCAAAACGCACCGTGTGGGTGCGGATGTCCCGTTCCATGCCCAGGGGATAGGGAATATCCTCTTCCTGGAGGAGGGGGGAGACCCAGCGGATTTTGCCCTCCTCGGGGTGGCGGATGGCCGCGGTCATGGCGCCCACCTGGGTCATGTACAGTTGATCCTCGTGGAGGACGAGACAGGTGACGTTACAGAGGTATTTCTCTTCCTCCCTTTCGACGGTGCTGTTGATGTCCTGGAGGGTACGGTGGGCTTCCCGGATGGCGTATTCCAGGGTGCTTTGGACGGTCCCCCGCGTGGTGTAGTAGGTGCTCTGGATGGTGTTGAGGAGGAGGCGAAGGTAACGGCTGTGACGCCGCGGTGGACCGGCCAGGTCCAGCAGCATGATGAGGATGCCTTTTTTGGCCTCGGGGGTACCCCGAGGGGGGACGATCATGCGGGCGTTGTAGCCGCGTTCCTTCTCTTCTCCGCCGATGCGGGCGAATTCGGCCAGTCGGATGTACAGCGACATGCTACCCTCTCCCTTCTCAGTGCGAGCCGATGGGCCTAAGGGCTCAGTCGGCCCGGGTCATTTCCAACAGTTGGGACGCGTAGCGGATCAGCACGTCGACCCGCTCCGGAGGCTCGTCGAGGGAGCGAAAGTAGTGACGTAAGAGGTCGATGGGACTCAGGCTTTCGACGCGGTCCCCCCGGCTCAGCCGCAAACGCAGGGGACGTTCCACGTCGCGGTGCAGGGCGGCCACGTAGAAGGCGTCCTCCAGCGCCTGACGGATCCGCTTCTCGTCCAGGTACGGCTCACTGGCCGCGTCGGTGTGGATGATGAGCCGGACGACCGCGTCCCGGATGTCGTGGCTTTCGATGGCGTCCAGGACGGTTTCGGTGGCCCCTTCCCCCCGCGCGTCCACTTCGACGGTGACGAAGCGACGGACGGGAAGGGGGTGAAAGGTCCACCGGCTTTCCCAATAACCGCTTCGGGTCTTGTGCAAGCGCAGGTCGACGAACCCCTTTTCCTCCTTCTCCTCCCCGAAGTCGATGCGTTCCATGCTGCCGCTGTAGACCACCGGTGGGTCCGAGATGACTTGCTGGTGTTTGTGGATGTGTCCCAGCGCGCCGTAGGTGACCCGGGGGTGACGGAAGAGGTGGGGCGGCAGGATGAGGTCGTTCCCCAGCATGACGTTACGTTCCGAGCCGTAGGTGGCTCCGTCCACGGTGGCGTGGGCGGCCAGGACGAGGGGAATGTCCTTTTCCGCCTGTTCGAGGAGTTCGTGGACGAGGGTGTGAAGCCGTTCCAGCATGAGCTGGTGGATCTGGGGCAGGCTCAACCCTCGCGTCTCCTCCCGCCGCAGGAAGGTGGACCGCACGACCCAGGGCAGGGCCAGGACGTTCAGGGGGCCCCGTTTGGTTTCCAGGCGGTAGAGGCCGGGCTTGCGGGCCACGTGAACGTTGGGCACGGCCAGGGTTTCGTAGATCTCCAGGGCGTGGGCCCGGCCGGCCGCGTGGGGGACGTCGTGGTTCCCCACCAGGAGGAAGACGGGGATGTGTTGGGAGAGACGCCGGACGCGGCGGGCGAATTCCCTCTCGTGGGTGGGGGAGGGGTCCCGGTTCTTGAACGCGTCTCCCGCGAAGATGACGGCATCCACGTCCTCGGCCAGCGCGTAGTCGACCAGGGTGTCGAAGGCGCGCAGGTAATCCATCAGCCGAGAGGATAAACCGGTTGTGGGATCGATGTGGCCGTAGTTCTCCATGCCTAAGTGGAGATCGGCAAAGTGCAGCACACGGAGCATGGGTGACTCCTGGTCGATGGGTCTTCTCCTTTTTAATAATGTACAGAGAGCGTTCGGAAACTTGGGATTCTCTCGGCGCAACGCCGGGCGCTAAACGTAACGAGTCACGAGTAACGAGTAATCAGCTGGCGTGAAGACGGCGTTGTCCCTGCAGCGCCAACCCACTCACCCAAATTACGCATCACGTATTACGCGTACGGATGACGAATGACGTCACGCATTACGCATCACGAATTACGTCGTCTGGCCGGGGCCCACTCAGACTTCCGAAGTCTCGCAGACTTCGGAAGTCTGAGTGGGCTCCATGCATTTCCGAACGTTCTCATGTCAGGGACGGACGTGCCCGCCGTCCCTGACATTGTAAGGGAGCTCGCGCGGCCTGTCAATCAGCGTACCAGCATGGGCCCCAACGGTCGTCCTCCTAACAGGTGCAGGTGAACGTGGTACACCTCTTGACCGCCGTGCCTCCCTGTATTGATGATGACGCGGAAGCCGCTTTCCAGGATACCCTGTTCCTGGGCGATGACCCGGGCCGCGTAGAGCAGTCGGCCCAGGACGGGTTCGTCCTCGGGGGTGACATGAGCCAGGGTGGGGATGTGACGCCGGGGGACGATGAGGATGTGGACGGGGGCTTTGGGATAAATGTCGTGAAAGGCGACGACAAGGTCGTCCTCGTAGACGATGGTCGCCGGGGCCTCTTTGGCGACGATGCGACAGAAGATGCAGTCCTGCATGGCTCCTCCTAATGGGTCTCCTCCCCGGACAGGATAGGGGCTCCGAGGAGGTGGTCTTCTTCCACACGCAGGAGTCGTGTGGCAGTGATGTGGTTCCACAGGTCGCGAGAGGCGGGCACGCGCGCGTGGACGCGCATGTAGTTGTCCGTCAACCCGGACCAGACGCGGGTCTCCCCCTCGTCGGCGATGACGTGCTCCCAGAGGACAGGACGCACGTCCCCGAGGAGGGAGGTGAGGTATCGGGTCTTCTGTTCCCGCATGAGGGCGTGAAGGACGCGACTGCGTCGTTTTTTCTCCTGCGGCGGTACGGGATGAGGCAGCCGGGCCGCGGGCGTCCCCTCCCGAGGGGAGTAGGTGAAGATGTGGATGTGGGCGAAGGCCATGTCGCGCACGAAGTCGAGGGTGGCCTGGAAGTCTTCCTCCTCCTCCCCGGGGAACCCGACGATGATGTCCGTGGTCAGAGCCAGGTGGGGAATGGCACGCCGGGCCTCTTCGACAAGGTCCCGGTAGGCCCGGGTGGTGTAACGACGCGCCATGCGCCGCAGGATGCGGTCACTGCCGCTCTGAAGGGGCAGGTGAAGGTGGGGCATGAGCCGACCCTCACTCTCCTCCCACAGGCGAAAGAAGGAGGAAGGGATGTCCCACGGTTCCAGGGAGCTGAGCCGCAGGCGTTCGACGTCCGTTTCCTCCAGAATGCGCCGCACGAGGGATTCCAGGGTTTCGCCCCGATCCCGCCCGTACGCGGTCAAGTGAACGCCGGTGAGGACGACTTCCCGGTAGCCCAGGCCGAGGAGCTGCCGGATCTCCGCGACGATCTGGTCCGAGGGCCGGCTGCGCTCCGGCCCGCGCAGGGTGCGCACGATGCAGAAGGTGCAGTAGTTGTTGCATCCGTCCTGGACTTTGAGGAAGGCCCGGGTACGGGTCTGGGGGAAGAGGTAGCGGCTCTCCCCGTCCTCCGGGGGCGGTGGGGACTGGCCGTCGAAGGTGTGGAGGACCCGGTCGACGAGGGTGTCCTTCTCCTTGTTGGGGAGGATGAGGGCGACGCCGGGGAGGGTATCCAGGCGGTGGGGTTCGTATGTGGCGTCGCACCCGGCGACGACGATGGCCGCGCGCGGGTTGCGGCGGTGGAGCCGTCGCACCTGTTGTCGGGATTGGCGGGCGGCTTCCCGCGTGACCGCGCATGTGTTCAGGATGCAGATGTCCGCAGTCTCGGGGGTGGGGGCCAGGGTATGCCCCCGGCGGACGAAATCCCTACCCCAGCTTTCCAACTCGGCTTCGTTTAGCCTGCAACCCAGAAAATCCAGATAGATTCGCATGGACGTGCCCGTGTTCCCTTTCTGCTCCGATACGTTTGGTCCACAGCCTACCTTTTCGTGTAGGTTTTTCGGGACGGGAAAAGGTTGAATGGGCTCCCTATGGCGTGGGTACAAGGTTATCGCCCCAGAGCCAAGCTTGTCTTCAAGTTACGCATCATGAC
>WGAA01000190.1 GCA_015489285.1 Anaerolineae bacterium
GCTCTACTTAGGCCGCTTCCAGCGGCCTTCGCTTCAATGTAGCACGGGGTCTTTAGCCCCGTGCGGCTGGCGTGGACACAAGGTTATCGCCACAAAGCCAAGCTTGTCTCCAAGTTACGCATTACGCATCACGCATCACGTCATCAGGCCAAGTCGCGCTTACTGTGCCGACTTTCTCACCGGCGCCCGACGCCAGATGCCCCCCACCAACCCCTCAAGAAGAAGACGTCACGCCGCGCCCCGAGTTACGTGTCCCCATCCCCGGACGCGTTTCGGGGGTGAAGGGGCCTATCCCCCTCCACCCCCGAATTGGAGAGACGACTTCCGGTTCAGGCCAGGTAGGTCTCCTCGGCCCCGCGGGACCGTAGGTCCTTGACCGCGGCCTGGCCCGCGGCGAGGCGGGCGATGGGCACGCGGAAGGGCGAGCAGGAGACGTAGTTCAGCCCGGCCTTGTGGCAGAAGTGGATACTCTCCGGGTCGCCGCCGTGCTCACCGCAGATGCCCACTTCGAGCTCATTGCGGCTCGTGCGGCCCCGGAACGTCGCCATATCGATCAACTGCCCCACGCCGTCCACATCCAGCGTCTGGAAGGGATTCTTGGGCAGGATACCCTTCTCCACGTAGTCGATGAGGAACTTGGCCTCCGCGTCATCGCGGGAGAAGCCGAAGGTCATCTGGGTCAGGTCGTTGGTGCCGAAGGAGAAGAACTGGGCCACGCCCGCGATCTCGTTCGCGGTCAGGGCCGCGCGCGGGATCTCGATCATGGTCCCGAACTTGTACTCCACCTCGACCCCCTGCTCCTCCATGACCTGCTTGGCCACCTTCTCCAGCTCCGTCTGGATGGTGGTCAACTCGTTCACGTGGCTGACCAGGGGGATCATCACCTCGGGCTTGACGTCGTAGCCCGCCTTCTTCTCCATGCACGCGGCCTCGAAGATGGCCCGCACCTGCATCTTCACGATCTCGGGCATGATGATGCTCAGGCGGACGCCGCGGAGCCCCATCATGGGGTTGGCCTCGCGCATGGCCTCCACCGCGGCCAGCATCTTCTTCTTCTCCTCCAGCTCCGGACCGGTCTCCCCCTTCACCTCCATCTCGATGACCTCACGCAGGAGCTCCTCGTAGCTGGGCAGGAACTCGTGCAGAGGCGGGTCGATGAGGCGGATGATGACCGGATAGGGGGCCATAGCCCGCAGCAGGCCGCGGAAGTCCTCCCGCTGGAAGGGCAGGAGCTGCTCCAGGTACTTCTCCCGCTCCTCGGGGGTCTTGGCCAGGATCATCTTCTGGACGATGGGGAGGCGCTCCTCCTCGAAGAACATGTGCTCGGTGCGGGCCAGGCCGATCCCCTTGGCACCGAACTTGCGGGCCCGCTCCGCGTCCTTGGGATAGTCCGCGTTGGCCCACACCTGAAGGCCACGGGTCGGGTACATGGACTTCTCCTCGGGCCACACGCGGACGTCCGGCCGGGCCGCGATCTCGTCCGCCCACTCGAGGAGGGTCATCAGGTCCACTTCCTTCTCGAAATCGGGGTACACGGTGGGGATGGCGCCCGCGAACACCTCGCCCGTGGTTCCGTCGATGGAGACCACATCCCCTTCCTTGAGGACGATGTCACCGGCCCGCACCTCCCGCTTGTCCAGGTCGATGTCCAGGTCCTCACACCCCACGACCGCGGGGATGCCGAACTGGCGGGCGACCACGGCCGCGTGGCTCGTCGCGCCGCCACGGCTGGTGAGGATGCCCTTGGACGCGATCATGCCGTGGACGTCGTCGGGCTTGGTCTCGGGCCGGATCATGATGACGTCCTTGCCCTCCTCCTTGCCCCACTTCTCCGCGGTGTCCGCGTCGAAGGCGAGGACACCCACGGCCGCGCCGGGGGACGCGTTCACGCCGGTGGCGATCATCCGGCCCTCGGCTTTCGCCTTCTCCTTGGCCTCGGGGTCGAACTGGGGGTGCAGGAGGGTGTCCACCTGCTCGGGGGTGACGCGCATGACGGCCTCTTCCTTGCTGATGAGCCCTTCCTTGGCCATGTCCACCGCGATCTTGATGGCCGCCCGGGCCGTGCGCTTGCCGTTGCGCGTCTGGAGCATCCACAGCTTGCCCCGCTCGATGGTGAACTCGATGTCCTGCATGTCCTTGTAGTGGCGCTCCAGGATCTCCCGGATCTCCAGGAGCTGTTCGTATGCCTGGGGCATCTCCTTCTTCAACTCGTCGATGGGCTTGGGGGTGCGGATGCCCGCGACCACGTCCTCGCCCTGGGCGTTCACCAGGTACTCGCCCCAGAAGACCTTCTCGCCCGTGGAGGGGTCTCGGGTGAAGGCCACACCCGTGGCGCTGTCGTCGCCCATGTTGCCGAAGACCATGGTGACGATGTTCACCGCGGTACCCAGGTCGTGGGGGATGCCCGTCGCGTTGCGGTAGGCAATGGCCCGGTCGCTGTTCCAGGACTTGAACACGGCCTCGATGGCCAGGCGGAGCTGCTCGTAGGGGTCCTGGGGGAAGTCCATGCCCGTGTGCTCCTTGAAGACCTTCTTGAAGCGTTCGACCAACTCCTTCAGGTCCTCCGCAGTCAGGTCCGTGTCCAACTTGGCTCCCTTCTCCTTCTTCAACTCCTCCATGACCTCGTCGAAGGCCTCGTCGGGGATGCCCATGACGATGGAGCCGAACATCTGGATGAGGCGGCGGTACGCGTCCCACCCGAAGCGTTCGTTGTTGGTGAGGCGGATGAGCCCCTCGACGGTCTCGTCGTTCAGCCCCACGTTGAGGACCGTGTCCATCATGCCGGGCATGGAGAACTTCGCGCCCGAGCGGACGGAGACGAGGAGCGGGTTGTTGGGGTCGCCGAACTTCTTGCCGGTGCGCTCTTCCACCTTCTTCAGGGCTTCCAGCACCTGCTCCCATAGCCCCTCGGGGAACTTGTTCCCCGCCGCGATGTAGGCATTACAGGCCTCGGTGGTGATGGTAAAGCCGGGGGGAACGGGAAGGCCAATCCGCGCCATCTCGGCCAAGTTCGCCCCTTTGCCGCCGAGAAGATCCCGCATGTCCTTGTTGCCTTCTTCGAACAGATATACCCATTTGTGTGCCATGTAAGCACCTCCTCTTCCTAAATATGTGGGTTCAGAAGGATATTTTACCCGAAAACAGAGGGGGGCAGAAATGGGAACGCGTGTGGTGCAGCATCCACGCAACACCCTCTAAACCCGGCCCTGACCCCTTTGGGGGAAAATGGTAGGGGGCAGGCGCGAGGAGGTGACAGGCGCGTCGGGATGGAGCTCGGCATCGGGGACGTGATGCGTGATGCGTGATGCGTGATGCGTGATGCGTAACGTAAAGCCAGGTTGGCGCGGCTGGGCCGATCTTGTCTCCGCGTCATCCTTTCGTTCGTCGTTGGTCGGTCGTCATCCGTCAGGCGTCATTCGTCATCCGTCACCCGTCAGGCGCGGGGAGAAGGTCGGCGTGTTAGGATGAAGCTTGGCATCGGGGACGTGATGCGTGATGCGTAATGCGCAACTCGAAGATAAGTTGGCTTTGTAGAGTCCACTTTGTTTTCGAGCCATGGAGTTACTCGTTACTCCGTTACTCGTTACTGACGTTAGCGCTATAAGGCCAGCCTTGTCTTCACGCCAATCCTTTTA
>WGAA01000191.1 GCA_015489285.1 Anaerolineae bacterium
CGTGAATTTCCTGGATCACCCGCGCCGCGACCCGGGGGTGCAGAATCGCCTCCCCGCGGGCCGCCTTACGGATGGCATCGGCCAACTCGTCGGGGGCCACGTCCTTCAGAAGGTAGGATATGGCCCCGGCGCGAATGGCGGGGAAGATGTGCTCATCGTCGTGATAGGAGGTCAGGACGATGATCTGGGTTCGCGGGCTCACGCGCTTCACCCGACGTGTGGCCTCCACGCCGTCCATCCCGGGCATGACCAGGTCCATAAGGACCACATCGGGGACGTGTTCCGCGGCCAAGCGTACCGCTTCCTCCCCCGACGCGGCCTCACCGATGACGCGGATGTCCGATTGGGTCTCCAAAAAGGCCCGAACGCCCTGACGGACCACCGTGTGGTCGTCCACAATCAGCACGGTAATGGGTTGATTCGCCGACACCTTCATGAGTCCATATCCCTCCTCAAACGGGCGTCACTACCCGAATACGCGTTCCCTTGCCCGGCGTACTCTCGATGTGCCACGTCCCTCCCAACTGCTGCACCCGTTCCTCCATGCTCTGCAAGCCGATGCCCTTACCCCACCGTTCCCGCACGTCGAACCCCCGACCGTTATCCTCGACCTCCAACACCACCCGGTCCCCCTCCCACGTCAGGGACACCGTAGTCTCCGTCGCGGCGCTGTGTTTGGCCACGTTCGACAGGGCCTCCTGAACGATGCGGAAAAGCGTCTGCTCCACGTGGAGGGGTAACGGCCGAGCCCCACGGGCCCGTACCACCCCACGGATGCCCGTCTGCTTCGACCAATCCGCGACGTACGTGTTCAGAGCGGCCACCAGCCCCTTCCCTGCCAGGGCGGCCGGTCGCAGCTCCCGGATGAGCGCGGTCAACTCCTGTTGGGCCTGCTTGGCCAGGCGTTCGGCCTCGGCCAAGTGCACCTTCGCCTGCCGGGGATCCCGGTCGATGAGGTTACGGGCGGCGGCCACCTGCATCGCGGTAGCAAAGACCTGCTGTTTGACGGAATCGTGCAGGTCCCGCGCCAGACGATGACGTTCCTCCATGGCGGCCAACTCCTGGCGCGCCTGCAAAAGGCCTTCCAGGGCCTCGGCCATGCTGTTCAAGTGACGGGCCAATTGGCCCAGCTCATCCTGGGATGTGTCGTGGACCACCGCGGAGAAATCCCCTCGACGCCAGGCCTCCGACGCCTCAGCCAGCGCGCGCAAACGTCGCGCCAGCCCGCGCGCGGTGAGGAAACCGAACAGGGTGCCCACGGGAATGGTCAGCAAGAAAACGAGAAGGCCGCTGAAAAAGAGGGTGCTTACCACGGCCCGGGGGAACTCGTTCCACTCCTGGGGAACCCGGATATAGACGGCCAGCACCCCCACCACCGTCCCGGAGCGGTTCACAATGGGCGTCATCACGTACATATCCTGGGACGTGCGAATGGCCAAACGTCTGGGGTCGTGGACCCCGGCCAGGGCCGCCTGAAGGGGGGCCGAGGCCGCAGGAGCCAGGCACGTCTCCACCGGACGCCCCGGAGGGCAAGCGTCCTCCGGGTACGCGGCCACACTCCTGCCCCGGACATCGGTCACGGCCGCGAGAGCGATCATGGCCGGTCCGATATTCACGCGCAGGCGCCGCCGCGGGTCGGAGCTCTCCAGCGTTTGGCCTTTGACGAGGGCCTGTAGCCACCGCTGAATGTGCGCCGTGTCGGGAGGCGTCCTCTCCAGCGCCGGAGCGATCTCCCTAACCGATTCCTCGAACACGGGAACGAACAACCGGGGCACCAGGCCGGAGCGGGCAATGAGCCCCCAGGCGACCAGCAGGAGGATGACTTCCACCACCAGGATGGCCGCGCTGGTCACCAGGGTGTACGTCAACGTCAGTTTCCACTGCAAACGGCGAAATACACGCAATCGCGAAAGAATCGACATGGGCTCCGCTCCACCTCACCTGTGAGGAGAGGGCGTCCACACGGTCCACCCGGACGCCCTCCTCCAACACCCCCTGCATTCTACACCGTAATGTCCTGACGGCGGAAAAACCATAGGCTCAGGCCCAGGAGGACGAGCGTGTACACCACCAGCAGCAGCGCGGCCACATTCGGCGAAAGAAGAGCGCTCCCCGCTTGCGTCTGCATCCCCACCTGGACTTGCGTCTCCGCGGCCGGCGAAACCAGTTGCATCAAACTCTTGGAAAGCATCGTCGGCAGGAAACGGGCCCCCCGGGCGATGTCCGGGGAGAAGAGCGCGAGCAGCTCCACGATCAGGTTCTCCACCAGGAGGGAATACGCCATGCTCACCCCGATAGCCACCATCGTCGAACGGCTCACCACCGCCAGGAACAGGGTCAACGCCGCGTACGGCAACAGGGTCAGCGCCGTTCGCAAGAAATTCAGCACAAAGGTGAGCAAGGAGATCTCCTTCAGGGGAAGGCCCCCCATTTCCAGGTACGTGAAGACCCCCGTTACCCCGCCCCCCACGACAAGAGCCGTGAGCACGAGGAGGAGCAACGCCAGGACGATGACCGCGCTCTTGGCCAGCAGGTAGGCCGTCCGCGCCACCCCTCGACTGAGCCAGAAATGGAGGGTATGCCACGTGTACTCTTGAGCGACGAACGCCCCCACAAGCACGGCCACGAACATGCCCCCCAGCTCCCCGCCGTTGGCAAAGGTGAACGCGCTGTACAGGCCTGCGGGCCAGTACAGGGAGCGACGGAACGCCTCGATGGCCTCCGGCGGCGTCCCCGGAGTGCCCCCCTTATTCAGGGCAGCGATGAGCGCGACGTAAATGACTCCCATAAAGAGGGCCAGGATGCCCAATTCCGCCCAGAGAAGGGCCCGACCGAACAGCTTACGACGTTCTACAGCGACGAGACGAGTGAAATAGGTCCAAGTGCGGTTCATGATCTCTCCCTCCTCAATTCCCTTCGATAACGCTCAGGAACACGTCTTCCAGATCTCGCCTGCCCCGTAAGAGCTCCTGAACGGTCCCTTCGGCCAGAATCCTCCCGTGGTGGAGGATGGCCACCCGATCGCAAATCTGCTCGACTTCGTGCAGGAGGTGGCTGCTGAGGAAGATCGTGGTCCCCTCATCGGCCAGCCTCCGCAGGAGCTCCCGCATCTCCTTCATGCCGATGGGGTCCAGGCCGCTCGTGGGCTCGTCCAGGATGAGCAATTTGGGACGATGCAAGAGGGCCGCGGCCAGCCCCAGCCGTTGCTTCATCCCGGTAGAGTAAGTCTTGACCCGGCGATGGGCCGCGTCGCGCAGCCCGACCTGTTCCAGGATCTCTTCGATCCGGCGGTCGTCCACCTCGGGGTACAGGTGAACCAGAAGGCGCAGGTTCTCCCGACCGGAGAGGTAGGGGACGAACCCAACGGGGGGGATGAGGGTGCCCACGCGGCGCAAAGGGGCCGTGTGGGTGGGGGTGACTTCGTCGCCGAGGATTTCCACCCGCCCCTCCGTGGGGTAGAGGAGTCCGACCAGCATGCTGATGGTCGTCGTCTTCCCGGCACCGTTGGGCCCGAGGAAGCCGAAAAGCTCCCCCTCGTTCACCCGCAGGTTCACGTGGTCCACAGCCAGGACATCCCCGAAACGCTTGGTCAGCGAGAAGGTCTGCAAGATCGCTTCCATTGTCTCCTCCTTTGAATCCGTCCGTGAGTAAGTGACCGGTTACGCCTTCACTGTAGCACGAAGCGCGTTCCCTGTCATCGGTCCAAAGGAGGATCCGACCTAAGACCGGAGATGGATTTGCGAGGGGGAGTTCAGGAGGAAGGGGAGAGGGTGGCCCACAACGATGCCACGAAGATGAGGAGGAGGGCGTAGAGGTTTATCGAGGTCAGGGGGACGAAGGTGTACACCGCAGGAAGGTAACGGTAATACGCGGGCCAATCCACACTGGCCCCCACCAGTGCGATGAACAGAAGGCCCCCCACCAGCGCCCCCCGGGGATGGGAGCGGAGTTGGACGAAGGTGAGGACCGCGACGGGGAAAAGGTATACCACGTGGTGCAGGTACGCGTAGGGCGCCGCCATGATCATCCACGCCACGTAGGCCAGCAGGAGGAGGCCCGACATCCCTTTGGGGCCCCTCCACAGGTGCACGAAAAGGAGAAGGGCCAGCAGGACTGCGAGGGTGAAAAGGGTGAGGACGGCCGCTGTGGACGTCTCCCCCAGGAAGCGCGCCCAAAGGCCGGCCAGGGAGAAATTCGGCTCCGCGGCAGGGCCGAACAGGCCGGGGACGGCCCGAGCGTAGCCGCTGCTGTAGGAGAACGCTCCAAAATCCCCCCAGGCTCGTCCACCACCCCCGAGGAACGTGGGCAGGCTGAAAAGGATGCCTCCCGCAAGGAACCCGACCAAAGCTCGATACCGCCGTTCGATGAGGAAGTATAGGAGGAGTACCGCGGGCATCAACTTCACCAGGGCCGCCGCGGCCAAAGCCACGCCCCCCCAAAACGCCCGCCCCTGCCGCAAAGTCGTGTACAAGGCCACAACGATGAACGCCAACACGGGCAAATTCACCTGCCCCATGCGCACATTGTTGTCAAAGGGCAGCAGAAAAAGGAGAAGCCCTGCCCAGGCCCACGGCCACAGGGGCTCTTCCTCTTCCCCTTTCACCAGCCCCACGGTGTACCAGAGGATGGGGATGAGCGCAAGGGCCAGCACAACCGTCCACGCGCGGGCTGCCCACACGGGAGGCAAATACGCCAGGGGGCTCAGGTAGAAAGCCAAAAGGGGAGGGTAGAGATAGGGGAAGATGTGGGCCGAGACGCCCAGGGATTGGGCCATCTGCTGGAGGGTATGGGCGTCGTATATCCCCTCGGGAAAGGCGCGGGCGGCAAAGTAAAAGGAGAGGAAATCGGTGGGGATGCGCCCCACCAACAAAGGTGGCAGGACCCACTTCGCCCAGAACACGAGAAGCAACGCGCCCAGGGCCATAAGGTGAAATCGCCGTGCCCGTTCCTGCGCCATGCCCTCCTCCTTCACGTAAGCGCCCGCACCATGCCTCCATCCACTTGCAAGAGGACACCGTTGACGAAGCTGGCCTTTTCCGAGGCCAGGAAGGCAACGACCGGACCAAACTCCTCGGGCCGTCCCAAACGCCCCAGCGGAATCTGGGAAACCCAGGACGCCTGAGCCTCCTCCAGGGAAATCCCCTGGGCCTCCGCGTTCTTGCGGAAGAGGTTCACGAGGCGTTCGGTGAGAATGGGGCCGGGACAAACCGCGTTGACGGTGATGTTGTAGGGGCCCAGCTCCCGGGCGAGGGTCTTGATCATGCCGTGGACCCCGGCCCGGACCGCGTTGGAAAGGATGAGGCGGTCCAGCACATACTTGGCGGAGACGGAGGTGATGGCGATGATCCGCCCCTGACCCGAGGCTTTCAGGTGGGGTAAAGCGACCTTAATGAGACGTTGGGTGCTGAGGAAGTTCAGGTTGAACGCGGCCAGCCAATCCTCCTCGTCGAAATCCTCGAACAC
>WGAA01000192.1 GCA_015489285.1 Anaerolineae bacterium
ATGCAAGGCACCTGGGATTTTCTCGGTGTAGCGCCGGGCGCTAAACCGCCCGGCTCATCCTAGCGAAGGCCTACGGCCTCACGCAAGCAAGCCCGGAGGGCTTTGCCTTAATAAGCACGGCGGTTCAGCGCCGTGCGAATCTCGTCGTGCAAAACGTTTACCAACAGTATCGTTCAGCGCCGTGCGAATTTCGGCAGGCCGGGACACTCCAGACTTCCGAAATCTCGCAGATTTCGGAAGTCTGACGGGGAAACACTCTCTATACGGAAACACCGAGTAGGAGGATCGTGTGGTCTCCATGCCCTCACCTCCTCCCCATCCCCGGGAGGGGCAGCGGGTCAATCCTCTCATTCGGCCCGCCTGCGAGGGGTGGGGGTGAGGGCCGAAAGACCAACACAAATGCACGTTCCTGAACGCTCACACGCACATTTGGAGGCATCCATGAGCAACATACGCATTCCCGGATTCCGAGCCGCGGGGGTGGCCGCGGGGATCAAGGCCGGCGGCCATCCCGACCTGGCCCTGGTGGTCAGCGATGTACCTTGCACCGCCGCCGCGGTCTTCACCCAGAACGCGTTCGCGGCCGCGCCCGTCCTTTACGACCGCGCGTTGATGCGTCAGGCCGCGGACCGCATCCAGGCCGTGGTCATCAACGCGGGCAACGCCAACGCCTGCACCGGGGAACCAGGACTCCGCGCGGCCGCGGACATGGCCGCCATCACCGAAGAGGCCCTCTCCCTCACCTCCGGCCGGGCCTTCGTCATGTCCACCGGCGTCATCGGCGTCCCCCTCCCCCTGGACCCCATCCGACAGGGGGTACCCCAGGCGGCCGCCCGCTTGCGGGAGGAGGGATGGGAGGAGGCCGCGCGCGCCATCATGACGACGGACACCTTCCCCAAGCTGGCGTCCGCCTCCCTCACCGGCGCGCTGGCCTCCGGCGTGGTCGGGGGCATGGCGAAGGGCGCGGGCATGATCCACCCCAACATGGCCACCATGCTCGCGGTCCTGGCCACCAACGTGGCCATCGCGCCCGAGCCCCTGGACGCGGCCCTGCGGTACGCGGTGGACCACTCCTTCAACCGCATCAGCGTGGACGGGGATACGAGCACCAACGACACCGTCCTGGTTCTGGCCAACGGCACCCTGGGCAACGACCCCATCCGGGACGTGAACGACCCCCGGTTTCCCCCCTTCCGGGAAGCACTGACCCGGGTGAGCCGGGAGCTGGCCCACATGATCGTGCGGGACGGGGAGGGCGCGACCAAGTTCGTCACCGTGCGGGTCGTGGGCGCGGCCAGCGACATGGACGCGCTGCGCGCGGCCAAAGCCGTTGCCAACTCCCCCCTCTGCAAGACCGCCTTCTTCGGCGGGGACCCCAATTGGGGGCGCGTGCTCGCGGCCGTGGGCTATTCCGGCGCCCACGTCGACCCCCGCCGGGTGAACCTCTGGTTTGCGGGGGGAAAGGAGGGACAACGGGGGCCGGCCCTCCAGGTGGTCGATGGGGGCACGCCCACGGATTACGACGAGGCGGAAGCGGTCCACATCTTCGCGCAGCCGGAAATCGACGTCCTCATCGACCTGGGCCTGGGCGAGGGCAGCACCGAGGTCTGGACGTGTGACCTGGGGTACGAGTACGTGCGCATCAACGCGGAGTACCGGACCTGACTTCAGGATGGACCGGGCGTCAGGGGGCGGATGAAATCGCCGCCCCGGCGCAACTCCCAGGGGTACACGATCCACTTGTCCGTAATGGCCGCGAAGTAATGGGGACGGTGGTCGGGGAACAGGGAGTGGGTGGGTTTGTAGTGGAGGACGGCCATCTCCGGGATGGCTCCCGCCTGCTCCACCCGGCCCCGTACCGTCATCATCGTCCGACCGTCGTCCCAGACGTCGTCGACGATGAGCACGCGGCGGCCGTGCAGCAACGCGTCCTCCGGGAACTGGAGGAAGGTGGGCCAGGCCAGCCGTTTCTCCACCCCCGAGGGGTCGGGGAAACGCACTGCCGCGGTCAGCACGTAGCGGATGTCCAGCGCCTCCGCGATGATACCGCCGGGCACGATCCCCCCTCGGGTGATCATGAGAAGCGCGTCGAAGGAGTGGGGAAATTGGGGTAAGAGAACGTCGATGAGGGCATCCACATCGGCCCAGGACAGAATTTCTCGATCGCCGAACATAGGGCCTCCTCGAGGACGGTAGGGGGCGCGTGTCGTGAGGCGTCCCCCGCGGTTGTCCCTACTCTACGAACCTGTACTTGATCAACGTCCACAGCGCGCGGAGACCGTCCTTCCAGGGGTGGATCTTCTTCCCCTCCTCGAAATCACGGCCGCTGTAGGAGATGGGCACCTCGAAGACCCGGTATCCCCGTTTGAGCACCTTTGCCGTGATCTCCGGCTCGAACTCGAATCCCCGCGCCCGGAGGGGGATGTCCTTGATCACGTCGGCCCGGAACATCTTGTAGCACGTCTCCATGTCCGTCAGGATCGTGTCGTACAGGATGTTCGTGATCAGGTTGAGGAACTTGTTCCCCAGGTAATGGAGGAAGAGGAACGCCCGGTGGGGCCCCAGGAAGCGGGAACCGTACACCACATCCGCCTTCCCCTCGAGGAGGGGACGCAGGAGAACGCCGTATTCCCGGGGGTCGTACTCCAGGTCCGCGTCCTGAATGACGATGAAATCTCCCGTCGCGTGCTCCAAAGCCGTGCGGAT
This sequence comes from Anaerolineae bacterium, assembly GCA_015489285.1. Lineage (GTDB taxonomy): Bacteria > Chloroflexota > Anaerolineae > JAADDB01 > JAADDB01 > JAADDB01. The sequence continues at coordinate 2,707 of WGAA01000192.1, forward strand.
GGCCGCGCCCTTGCCCCGGTTCTCCTCGTGGTAGAACACGCGGATGTCGGGGAACTCCTTCTGGAGGCGTTGGAGGATCTCCCGGGTGCCGTCCGTGGACCCATCGTCCACGACGAGGATCTCCTTTTCCACCTCCACGGGGGCGTCCACAGGGGCCTCGTGCACCAGACGGACGATCTCCTCGATGGTCTGTTGTTCGTTGTACGCGGGGATGATGACGCTGAGTTTCACCATAGAGTGTCCGTCGAACCTCCTTCGTTGGATACGCCGCCCCTTCGTCTTTCCCATACCCGCATTCTCCGCCCAACACATGACACGGTGGGATAAGACTGTCGTTCCATTATATGCGCCTCGGAACGGGGGAAAAATCGGCACGCGCCTCCGGAGGAGCAAGGGCCCGGGCCAGCGCGCGCACGCGAGCCCGCGCCCGTTCCCCCCGCCCGTGGAAGGTGAAGCGCCGTGTGTTCTCCCCCAGGATGACGATCTCCACCCATATGTGGTCCTTCGGCAGGAGGGGCCGAATCCGCTCGGCCCACTCCACGACGCACACGTCCTCCCCGCCGAGCCACTGATCCAGCCCCAGCTCATATCCTTCCTCGACGGGATCGTGGAGCCGGTACGTGTCCACGTGGCAGAGGGTCCGCCCGTCGGGACCGGTGTACACGTTCATGAGGATAAAGGTCGGGCTCGTCACGGGACGTTCGATGCCCATGCCCCGGGCAATCCCCTGGATGAGACGGGTCTTCCCCGCGCCCAGGTTCCCGTGCAGGGCCACCACATCCCCGGGCCGGAGGAGCGCTCCCAACCGCGCGCCCAGCTCTCGGGTTTCCTCCTCCCCTTCGGTGACGACGGTCAGCGTGTCCCGGGTGACGCGTTCGACCTTCACCGTTCCTCCTTCCCCTCTAAACTTCCGAAGGCGGACGTTTAGAGGGATCCCGATACCCCACGACGCGGGCCGGGACGCCCACGGCAATGGCGTAGGGGGGGATGTCCTTGGTGACGACCGCCCCCGCGCCCACGATGGCCCCCCGCCCGATGGTCACGCCGTCGAGGACTTTGACGTCCAGGCCCAGCCACACGTCGTCCTCCACGATGATGGGGCCTTTGCTGCGGAGCCCCTGGGCCCAGATGGGTTTACTCAGGTCTTCGTAATTATGATCATATGGGCTGAAGGCGCAACCCGGGGCCATTTGCACGTTGCTGCCGATGATCAGGTCCTCGAGAAATCCTTTCAGGTTGCACCGTCCCTGGATGTGGGTGAATTCCCCGATGATGACGCTGCCCCCGTACCCGATCTCGATGATCGTGTCCCGGTAAATGTGGACCCGAGGGCCCAATTCCACCCGGCCATCCCCTTCGTGCGCGTAGATGGTCACCCGGTCGTCGATGAAGCACTGGGGACCGATGGTCAGGTTGGGGCAGTGGATTTCGGCCCGGGGGGAGATCCAGGGGCGGGAGGTGAGGGAGGCCAGGATCTTCCGGTCCTTGTAGACGCCCGCGGAGGCCCGGGCGAGTTCCAGGGCCGCCCGTCCCACCAGAGGAAGGGTGCCCAGGTGGAGGAGGGCCCGCAAGTACATGCCTTTGGCGCGCACGCGCAGGCGTAACAGTACCGGGCTTCGTTCACTCCGTGTCATCGCTGCGGATAACCTCGTACGGGATGGTGTCGGGATGCTCGGGGTCGTAGGGCCGGTCCGCGTAGGCGAGAAGTCGGGCCACCCCGGAGCCCGTGTTGCGGAACGCGTGGGCGACCCCGGGGGGCACGGTGACCACGAGGGGATGTTCGGCGTCCAGGGCCAGCTCCAGCCGTTCCCCCCTCTGGGGATCTTCGAGGGCGAGGAGCCCTTTCCCCTCGATGAGGCAGAACCACTCCCACGTCTCCCTGTGATAGTGATTGGCCTTGACCGCCCCCGGTTCGGCCCAGGAGATGTAGATCTCGCCGAAGGTGTGCGCGTGGGCAGGGAGGTGGGAGCGCATGAGGATCTTCAACAGACCCCCACGCGCGTCCCGGTGGGGCCGCAAAGGGCGAACCGTCACCCGTTTCTCCAGAGGTGGAACGCTCATGGTCACGCCTCCGCCAGCCCCAGGGCAGCGTCCTCCGCGCGGGCCGCCTGGATGCCTTTGGCCACGTCCACCCGGGTGAGGAGGAGGCCTCCGGCGATGAAGAAGAGGACCAGCGCGAGGATGGAGAGGCGGCTGGAACCGGCCATGGAGCCGATGAAGGCGAAGAGGGCCGGGCCCACAATCCCCGCGAATTTGCTGGAGACGTTGTAAAAGCCGAAGAATTCCGCGCTCTTGGCTTTGGGCGTCATGACCCCGTAGAGGGAGCGGCTGAGGGCCTGGGCGCCTCCCTGCACGGTGGCGACGAGGACGGCCAGGGCCCAGAAGTGCCATCCCACCCGCATGAAGTACCCGCCTATGGCGATGAGGGTGTAGACGCCCAGCGCCAGGAGGATGGCCCGCTTGGCGCCGATGCGCTTGCCCAACCAGCCGAAGGCAAAGGCAAAGGGCACGCCGAGGAACTGGACGAGGAGAAGGGAGCCGATAAGGTCTGTCTCCCCGATGCCGATTTCCGCGCCGTAAATGGTGGCCATGGTGATGATCGTGCCGATGCCGTCGTTGTAGAGCCAGAAGGCGATGAGGAACTTGAAGAGCTCGGTGTAGCGGCGGATTTCGCTGAAGGTGTTGCGCAGGCGCTGGAAGGCCGCTTTGACCGGGTGGACCGTACTCTCCCCCGGTTCCAGGACGTGCGGGGGTTCAGGGACGTAGCGGAAGAGGGGGATGGAGAAGAGGGCCCACCACACGGCCACGCTGAGAAAGGAGGCTCGGGTGGCCATCTCCGCGTTGGGGAAGCCGAAGAGGTGGGGCTTCATAATCCAGGCCAGGTTGAGCGCCAGCAGGAGGCCGCCGCCCAGGTAGCCGAAGGCGTACCCCTTGGCGGAGACGTAGTCGATGTCCTCCGGTTTGGCGATGTGGGGGAGGAGGGAGTCGTAGAAGATGTTCCCCCCGGCGAACCCCACCCGTCCCAGGATGTAGAGGAAGGAGGCGGCCAGCCAATCCCCGGTGCTGATGAAGTAGAGGAACGCGGTGGCCAGGATGCCCAGCCCGGCAAAGGTGCCGAGGAATTTCTTCTTCGCCCCGCTGTGGTCGGCCAGCGCGCCCAGGATGGGGGCGGAGAAGGCGATGATGAGCATGGCGATGGTGTTCGTGTATCCCCAGGCGCTGCTGGCCAGGACCCGGGCCCGTTCCGGGTCGGGGTGAATGGTGGCCGCGGCCACCTTACTGTAGAAGACGGGCAAAACCGCGGCCATGATGGTTGTGGCAAAGGCCGAATTTGCCCAATCATACATGGCCCAGGCGTTGATAATCCGTTTGTACAGGCGGTCATCCACCCGATCGGCGATGGTGTTCATGGGCTCTCCTCCCGGTGTGGGTTTGCTCACTTCTGTCCGGCCAACTTGCGCTTCTCCTCCTCGACCAGGACACGACGCAGGAATTTGCCCACTTGACTCTTGGGCAGCTCACTACGGAATTCTACCAGCTTTGGCACTTTATAGGGAGCCAGGTGCTCCCGGCAGAAGGCGATGATCTCCTCCTCGGTCGCCTGTTCTCCCGGCTTGAGGACGATGTAGGCCTTGACCGTCTCCCCCCGGTAGGGGTCGGGTACCCCCGCGACGACGGCTTCCAGCACTTTGGGGTGCATGTAGAGGACTTCTTCCACTTCCCGCGGGATGATGTTGTACCCGCTGGCGATGATGATGTCCTTCTTCCGGTCCACGATGTAGAAGTAGCCCTCCTCATCCATGCGTGCGATGTCCCCCGTGTGGAGCCAGCCCTCCTCGTCCAGGACGAGTTTTGTTTCCTCGGGACGGTTCCAGTAGCCCTTCATCACCTGGGGGCCCTTGACGCACAGCTCTCCCACCTTGCCCGGCGGCAACGTCTCCCCTGTGTTCATGTCCACAATTTTAGCATCGGTGCTGGGAAAGGGCAGACCGATGGAGCCCATCTTGCGTTTGCCGTAGATGGGGTTGGAGTGGGTGACGGGGGAGGCTTCGGTGAGCCCGTACCCCTCGACCAGACGCCCACCGGTGATGGCTTCGAAGCGCTGTTGGACTTCGACGGGCAGGGGTGCCGCACCGCTGATACACGCTTCGACGCTCTTCAGGTCGTACTTGTGGACGCGAGGGTGGTTGATGATGGCGATGTACATAGTGGGCACGCCGGGGAAGAGGTTGCACCGCTCGTGGTGGATAGCTTCCATGACGATGTCGATGGGCCGGGGGTTGGGAACCATGACGACCTTCCCCCCGTTGTAGAGCCCCAGGAGAAGGGCCACCGTCATCCCGTACACGTGGAAGAAGGGCAGGGCGCCCATCATGATGACCTTTCCCCGGTCGAAGTGGGGAATCCACGCGGCCACTTGCATGGTGTTCGCCACCAGGTTCCGGTGGGTCAGCATGGCCGCCTTAGGCACCCCAGTCGTGCCGCCCGTGTACTGGAAGAGGGCCACTTCATTGGGATCCGGGTGGATGTCCGGCGGTGTCCCGCCCATGTTCATGACCGTCTGCCAGTGGTACACGCCCTCCCCTTCCGGGACGTGGGTCATGAGGCCTTCCTTGCGCAACGTTCGTTCGGTTAGCCCCTTGAAGGGGCCTTTGACGTACTCGGGTATGTCGGTGATGATGACACGTTTGATGGGGACTTCGTCGCGCACGGCTTGCAATCGCTCGTACAGGGGGCTGAGCATGACGATGGTCTCGGCCCCCGAGTCCTTCATCTGGTGGGCCAACTCGCGTGGGGTGTAGGTGGGGTTGGTGTTGACCGCGATGGCGCCGGCCCGCAGCGTGCCCATGAAGGCGATGACGTATTGGGGGGTGTTGGGCAGCATGATGGCCACCCGGTCCCCCGGCCGGACCCCCATCTGGTGGAGGGCGGCCGCGAAGGTGTGGACGGCCGCGAGCAATTCCCTGTAGGTGAGGGATGCGTGGATGGAGAGGCCCAGCGGCAGGTACTTGAGCACCATCTTCACTCCCACACGGTCGGGGAAATCCCGGGCCGCGTCCTCGACGAACGTGTACAGGGGAATGGGAGGCACATCGATGGTTCGGGGGACACCTTCGTCGTAGAATTGATACCAGGGTCGTTCCAACAATTCGGCCATGCTTTCACCTCCTCCTTGAGAAAATGCATGAGGCCTTACGGATTGGGCAGGAAAAACAACGATTAACGATTGACGATTAACGATTAAAAGGATTGGCGTGAAGACAAGGCTGACCTTACCACGCCAACGTTAGTAACGAGTCACGAGTAACGAGTAACTGCCTGGCGTGAAGCCAAGGTTGACTCCACCAAGCCAACTTGTCTTCAAGTTGCGCATTACGCATCACGTCGCCGGAGCCAAGATGCGCTAACAGCGCCGACTTTCTCACCGGCGCCTGACGCTTGACGCATGACGAAAAGAGGCCATCGGTCCAGACTTCCGAAGTCTCGCAGACTTCGGAAGTCTGGGGGGCCGGCCGGCTGGGATTCGCACGGCGCTGAACCGCCGTGCTC
>WGAA01000193.1 GCA_015489285.1 Anaerolineae bacterium
ACCGCCTGCATCACCCGAGCCGGGAGCTTGGCCGTCATCTCCGTCCGCACGAACCCCGGTGCCACCGCGTTCACCCGGATCCCCTTTGGTCCCAACTCCCGGGCCCACACCTTCGTCATGCCGATGACGCCGGCCTTAGACGCGACGTAATTCGTCTGCCCGAAGTTGCCGTACAAGGCCACCACAGAGCTGGCGTTGAGGATAACCCCCTGCCCCTGCTCCACCATGACGGGGGCCACGGCCCGAGTGCACAGGAACACACCCCGCAAGTTGACGTCGATGACGAAATCGAACTCCTCCAGGCTCATTTTGAGGAGCGTCCGATCGCGCAGGACCCCGGCGTTGTTGACCAAAATATCGATGCGGCCAAAGGCTTTCAGGACCTCCTGAACCATCCGTTCCACGGACTCGGGATCCGTCACATCGACGTGGACAAAGATCGCCTCCCCGCCCTCCTCTCGGATGTGGGCGGCCGTCTCACGCCCGCGGTCCGCGTCGATATCGGTCACGGCAACACGTGCGCGCTCACGGGCGAACAAATGAGCCGTCGCCGCGCCTATGCCGCGCGCGGCTCCGGTAATAATCGCGACTTTCCCATCCAGGCGTCCCATGTGGTCCCTCCTATTGTGCTGTGTGATACGGCCACCGATTTCCCGACGGCCCTCCCCTAAGCCGAGGACTCCACCAGTTCCACGGCCATCGCCACGGCCTCCCCTTCACCCAGGCACAAGGCGGCGATGCCCCGCCGGAGGCCCCGCTGCTTCAGAGCGTACAACAACGTCACCAAAACGCGTGCCCCACTGGCTCCAATGGGATGACCCAGGGCGATGGCTCCACCGTTCACGTTCACCCGCCGTTCGTCCAGCCCCAACTCGCGCAGGTCGGCCACCATCTGGGCCGCAAATGCCTCGTTGATCTCGTACAAGTCCACATCGTCGGGGCCCCACCCCATATCCCGCCACAATTTACGAATGGCGAAAATGGGGGCCGTGAAAAGGGCTATGGGCTCAACCGCGGCCTGGGCGTACCCAAGAATGCGAGCCAAGGGAACAAGACCGCGAGACCGTGCTGCCGCCCCACTCGCCACGACCACGGCGGCAGCGCCGTCACTCAGGGGGGGCGCGTTTCCCGCGGTCACCGTCCCCCCCTCCTTGAACGCGGGGGGTAAGGCAGCCAGTTTGGCCAGCGAGGTATCCGGGCGGGGGCATTCATCCTGGGCGACTTCGACGGGAGGGCCCTTACGCTGTGGCACGTGAACGGGGACGACTTCCTCGCGAAAGCGCCCCTCCCGGATGGCCTGCAACGCCCTGACGTGACTCTCGAAGGCGAACACGTCCTGCGCTTCCCGACTTACGTGATAATGCTCCGCGATCCACTCGGCCGCCATGCCCATGTGAACATCTTCCCAGGCGCTCCATAACCCATCGTGAACCGTTGCGTCCACAACCTCTCCATGTCCCATCCGATACCCGGTGCGGGCCTTGGGCAAAAGGTAGGGTCCTCGACTCATGCTCTCCATGCCCCCGGCCACGTAAATCGTCCCCTCACCGGCCTGGATGAAGCTCGCGGCCGTCATCACCGCTTTCAGCCCCGAGCCACACACCTTGTTCAGGGTCACAGCCCCCACCGAGGGGGGAAGACCAGCCTTAAGGGCCGCGTTGCGGGCGGGCGCCATACCGCTCCCCGCCTGAACCACCTGGCCCATGATCACTTCATCGATGACGTCAGGGGGAATACCGGACCTCTCCACGGCTGCTCTGATGGCCACACCCCCCAACTCAACCGCGCTCAAAGGACTTAAGGAACGGAGAAAGCGGCCGATCGGCGTCCTGGCCGCTCCTAAGATGACGACATCGTCTCGCACGCGCATGGTGCCCTCCACGTGATGGTGTGGGTTTCCCTTTTGTTCCTACTTCTTCTCTGCCCCACTCGATTGTTTCGGCGCGGGGGAAGCTTTGGGCTGACGCGGCACGCCGGCTCGGGTTGGCGCCTTCTTCGGTCGACGTTTGGGAGGCGGGGCCACACGCTTGGCAAAGGCGCGGATCACGTCCCCGGCCTTCTCGCGAATCACCGGACCGTGCCCAAAGGCTGCGATTTCGACCCCACGCAAACGAGCCAACTTGCGGATCGACTGCTTGAGAATGTCCGGCTGGGGCGTGAACATGGCCGGGGGCAATGCCAGCGATCCCCCCCGGTTGACCATGACATCCCCGACGAAAAGGACCCCCCGCTCTTTGCCCAAGAGGGCGATGTGCCCCGGCGTGTGGCCGGGGGTGTGAACCACCGTCAACCCGTTCTCCAACTCCTCCCCGTCGACGACAAGCAGATCGGGGTTCATACGAGGAATGCGGGCGAAGGTCAGCATGAGGAACGTGTGAATGGGGAGGTAGAGGAGGCCTAGGGGATGGCGCAGATTCGGCCAGCGGCGCCAGCGGCCTTTGAAGAACATGGCCTCGATGGCATGCACGTATACCGGGGCCCCTGTCGCGGCCCGCAGAGTGCGTAACCCACCGTAATGGTCGAAATCGGCGTGGGTAACGATGATCTCCCGCACGTCCTCCGGCTTGAAGCCCAATTCCTCCACGGCCTTGAGGATCTTGCCCCCCTGCCACGGGAGCCCCGTGTCGATGATCGTCAGGCCCTTCTCCCAGCGCCAAATGTACGCGTTCACATAGCCCAATGTATCGATATGCCAGACGTCTTCGGCAATTTTTTGCACGTCATCACCTCCCTTGTTCAGCTTTGGACCAACTTTACGCCGGCACTTGTGCCCAACCGAGTCGCTCCTGCCCGGATCAGGGCCAGAGCCTGCTCTCGGGTGCGGATGCCGCCCGCGGCCTTCACCCCCATATCCGGACCCACCACACGGCGCATAAGGGCAACATCCTCCACCGTCGCGCCTCCGGGGCCAAACCCTGTAGACGTCTTCACGTAATCCGCGCCCGCGATTTTAGCCAGCACACACGCGGCCACCTTCTCCTCGTCGGTGAGGAGGGCCGTTTCCAGAATGACCTTCACCAATGCCCCTTCCTCGTGGGCCTCGTGGACCACACGGGCAATATCATCCACCACATACGTGTAGTGCCCTGACTTCAGACGACCGATGTTCATGACCATATCGATTTCCCGAGCTCCCGCGTCCAGGCTCAAACGTGCCTCAAAGGCTTTGGCCGCGGGCAACGTCGCCCCCAGGGGGAAGCCGACAACGGTACAGGGGACAACCCCGGCATCGGCGACCATATCGTGCACGAGAGCGATCCACGTTGGATTGACGCACACGCCGGCAAAGTGGTATTGCAACGCCTCACGGCACACCCGGCGAATGTCCTCCTCTGTGGCTTCCGGTTTGAGCAAGGTGTGGTCAATGTAAGAGGCCAGTTGCGCCGTGGAGATGGTTTCCACATCCACCGGGGCGGGCGTGTGGACATCCCACGCCTCGTGACGCGTTCCCCCCTGTTCGTTCAACGTGTGTAAGGTCTGCTCAATGAGCTGGCGAATCACTGCATCTGAAAGGGCCATTCCCTTCCTCCTCGGCTTGGTACGACTTGAGAAGATGTCGACATCACGGTTGTGGGTTGGGTCGATCCAACGGCGGCGGGTAGGTCGCGTGGGGTATGGGGCCGAATCGCGACACGGGCCAATACCGCCACACGACCTTTCCCACCAGCATCTTCGTGTCCAACAGGCCCCACGCGTGGGAATCGTTGGAATTGTTTCGGTTATCCCCCAGCACGTAAATCTGATGCGCTCCTACCTTCACCGGAGGAGCGACATATTCGGGTGAAGCCGCAATGTACGGCTCCGGCAAGGGTATCCCGTTAATGTACACTCGTCCGTTGTGAACGGACACCGTTTCCCCCGGGAGGCCGATGACCCGCTTGATGAGCGTTCGCTTCGGATTGGGCGGATAGCGGAAGACCACCACATCCCCCCGGCGAGGAGGATGTCGCCAATAAGCCAGACGGTAGACGAACACATACTCCCCGTCGTGAAAGGTCGGTTCCATGCTGCTCCCCGTGACCCGAAAGTTCAACACCACCGAGCGCAACGCGAAGAAGAGGATCAGGGTCAGCAGGATGACGTTCAAGAGCTCCCGGAGCTCGTGAGCCCACACATCTGCCGTGCGCTCCGGGGCCTCTACTCCCTCCCCCACGTCATGAGAAGACGAGTACGACTCCACGGTCATCGTAGCCTTACCCCTGGGACGCAGCCTCCCCGACCAGGGGAGAGATGAGGGCAATCGCCCGATCCAGACGGCGCAATGTTTCCTCCTTGCCCAGAGAGAGAATGATGTCGAACAAGGGGGGAGCCACTCGCTTTCCCGTTAAAGCGACACGAATGGGGGCAAACACTTGCCCCGCTTTCAGCCCCATATCCTGCGCCAGGGCGCGCAAAGCGGTCTCCAACGCCTCCGCCTCAAAGGGGGAACTGGCGATAACCTCTCGGGCCCCTTGCAGCGCGCGCAACGTGTCCGCCGCGGTCGTCTTTCGCGGGATGAGCATTTCCGGCTCGTATTCCGGCTCCCGGTACAGGAAATCGACCAAAGGTGTCGCCTCCGTCAGGAGCTTGATGCGCTCCTGCACGGCAG
>WGAA01000194.1 GCA_015489285.1 Anaerolineae bacterium
AGCAACCGACCCCTGCAGGCGCGACACCCCATCCCTCCTCTCTACGCCCCGACGCCCAACTTCCTCTCGAACGCCTGGAGGACGTTGCGCAGGAGGACCGCCGTCGTTACTGGGCCGGTTCCTCCCGGTACCGGGGTGATCATCCCCGCCACCTGGACCGCACTTTCGAACTCCACATCCCCCTTGAGCTCATCCCCTACCGGATTGGTGCCGAAGTCCACGACCACGGCGCCCGGCTTGATCATCTCTCCCGTAATCAGGCCGGGTTTGCCCACGGCCACACAAAGGATATCCGCACGTCGGGTGACCTCGCCCAGATCCCGGGTGCGGGAGTGGCAGATGGTCACGGTGGCATGGCGGCTGAGGAGGAGCATGGCCATAGGCTTCCCCACGATGTTGGAACGTCCTACCACGACGGCCTCTGCCCCTTTGATGGGCACACCGTACTCCTCCAGGAGCATCAACCCGCCCAGCGGCGTGGCGGGGATGAAGCGGGGCGCGCCCAGGAAGTGGTAGCCGGCATTCAGGGGATGCACCCCGTCGACGTCCTTGTCGGGGTCCAGGAGGCTGACGATCCGGTCCGCGTCGATGTGGGAGGGGTAGGGCTCCTGGAGGATGATGCCGTGGACATCCTCCGCCCGGTTGAGGTCCTGCAACACCCCCTCGAATTCGTCCTGGGTGACCTCTTCGGGCAGGGCGACGATGCGGGTTTGGATGCCGACCTTGGACGCGGCTTTCTTCAAACTGTTCGCGTACCACACGGATGCCGGGTCTTCTCCGGCCCGCACAATGGCCAGGCCGGGCACCCGGCCGTATTGCCCTTCCAGCTCGAGGATGCGCTCCTTCACCTGACTTCGTATGCGCTTGCTGACGGGACTTCCCTTCATCAATTCGGCGCTCATGGAATCACCTCGCTTCGGGGATTTACAGTTTTCCCTGGAGGGCGGACTCCAGGGTGTTCATCGCCTCCTCCGCGGCTTTCAACAGCGCGTCCAATTTCGCCTGTTCCTGTTGGACGAACGCCTCATCCTTGATGAGGTTCAGGTTGATACGCACGTTATCCGCCGCGCTGAGCAAGCCCGCGTGCCCCAAGATCCCGCCGACCGCGGCGTCACTGACCACGTTCTTGTTCCCCTTCTGCGCGGCAACAACGGCCAGACGGATGACCTCCAGGCAGGCCTCCATGGTCTCCAGGGGGACCTGTTCTGCCCCCTTCAGGGCCTCCTGGATGGCCGCGCGTCGTGCGGCCTTTTCCTCCTCCGTGCCTTTGGGCATGCCGTACGCCGCGCTGACCCGGTCGAAGGCCTCGGCGTCGCGGTCGATGAGTTGGGTCAAGCGGGCGCGCAACGCCTCACTGCGTTCCCGCACGGCCTTCATCTCCTCTTCCACATCCGCGTATTTCTTCTTCCCGATGGTGAGGTTGCAAACCATGCTCACGAGGGCTGCCCCTTGGGCTCCGGTCAGGGCCGCAGCGGCTCCCCCTCCCGGCGTGGGCGCAGCCGATGCCAATTGGTCCAAGTACGCTTTCAGCGTCAAGTCGACTAACATGACGGTCCTCCTCTTCTTCGTGTTGTCTGCACCTTTCTGGGATGCAGGTTTACCCGGCATACATCGATTTTAGGAAAGATCCCCGCATCCCCGCCATGACAGGGGTCAGAAGGGGCGATGGAGGCGGGGGATGGGGAAGCGGGGGCGTTGGATCAGGCTTTGGATCCAGGCCCGGTAGAGGTGATAGCGGGCTCGGGACCACGCCGCCTGTAAGTCGGAGACTACGGATTCGGGGGGCTTGGCGTCGGCCGGCGCGTAGAGCCAGGCCTGGTACACGCGAACGACGTCCAGGATCCAGGGGCGGAGGGCGGGGACGCGTCCGCCCAACGTGCTTCCCACCTCCTGGGGGGTCCACGCGGGGGTGATGGGTATCCCCAAGCGCCGAGCCCAGCGGACCAGGTGACGGTATATCTGGGGCACGGTGGGGCCCGAGCGCAGGGGGCGGTATCGTCTGTAGAGCACATAGGCCAGGAGCAGGAGGAAGGGGAGGAGGAACGCGTAGAGGGGGAGGGCACGACGGCGCCACAGGGGCAGGGGAACGGTCCCTCGTTGCGGCGTATTCGGGACGTTCACATCTTCGGGGATATTCCTTTCCCGCTCCAGCCGCTCCCTCTCCCACAGGGGGATGTCCTCACCGTACGGGGAAGGGGCCTCATCCCCTCGGTTCAGAGGGGGCTCCGACGGGGTGGGTTCGAAGGGAATCCAGCCGTAGCCGGGGAACCAGACTTCCGGCCAGGTGTGGGCGTCGTTTTCGCGCACCAGCCAGGTGTGGGTCTGGGGGTCGAACAGGCCGCGCGCGTACCCTCCGGCGACCCGGGCGGGGATGCCGATGGCGCGTGCCATCACCGCGAACGCGGACGCGTAATAATCGCAGTACCCCTGGCGCTCCTCGAAGAGGAACCAGTCCACCGCGTCCCGCCCTTTGGGGGGCGCGGGGATATCCTCGTTGTAGGGGATGGAGCGCAGGTAAGTTTCCAGGGCCCGAAGGCGGTCGTAGGGCGTGTCAAAGGACGCGGTGATGCTCTCGGCGAGCTCCCGAACTCGGGAGGGCAGGGTTTCCGGCAGTTGGGTGAAATGGCGGTAGAGCCACGGCGGGTAGGTGGTCGGGGCCCTTCTCAGGTCGTCGGCCCGGGCCCGGGAGATAAGGGAGACGACCGTGTAAGGGTGTCGGGCGGGGATGGGGTGTTGCGCGTAGGCAAGAACGATCTCCCGGCCTCCCTGGGGGTAGGTGAGGATGTACGCCTGGGCGGACACGGAGAATTGGATGGGGGTGGGAGCGGCGACGAGGCTCACCATGCCCTCCAGGAGGGGTATTACCGTTTGGGTGAGTGGGGTGGTTTGGTGT
>WGAA01000195.1 GCA_015489285.1 Anaerolineae bacterium
ACCCTGTTGGCCCTTTTGGCCTACGTGGCCGCCCGTCGTCACGTGGGTTCCACCTTTACCGGGTTGAGTGCGGCCGCGTACACCCTCGTCCTCTCCCCCCTCTTCACCTACTCCCTCATCACGGATACCCCCGTGTTCTACGCCCTGTTCGCGGGCCTCGCCCTCCTGGCCCTGATGGAGGGGGAAAGGAGCCCGGCGGCAGCCCGAGGACGATGGCTGGTTCTGGCAGGACTCTTCGCGGGGCTGACCCACTTGACCCGCCAGGATGGGGCCCTCCTGCTGCTCCTTCTCCTTTTCGCGGCCTGGCGGGGCGAAAGAGGGGGGAGGATAAAACGCCTGGTGCAGGCGCTGCTCCCCTACGGCCTTGTCTTGACCCCGTGGATGGCACTGAACGTGCACTACCTGGGACGGCCGTTGACGACGGGCGCCTTCCGCACCCTTTTCTTCCGCAGCTACGCGGACATGTACGCGTACAAGCGAGCCATTTCCCCCGCGTACTACTTTTCCTGGGGGTGGAAGAACATCCTCCGTTCCAAAGTCCACGCCCTTCTCTTCAACGCCCACACCTTTTACGGCTACCTTCCCCTCTTCATGTGGGCGTTTGCCTTCGTCGCCGTCCTGCTCGTCATCCGGGCCGTACATCGTCGGGAGGGAGAAATCCCCTGGCGGGCCTTCTGGTGGCCCACGGCGCACCTGGTCCTCCTCTACCTCTTCTACAGCCTGCTCTTCACCTTTCCCGGAATTCAGGGGGGCTTCCTCCGCAGCTCCATGTTCTACCTCCCCTTCCTCATGGTCATCGTCGCCGATGTCATACGACGGCACCTGGGACCCCGCTGGGTGCGGCTCTCCTGGGTGGGGATAACGGTGCTCCTCCTGGCCTATCAGGGATGGGGTGCGGCCCGAACGACGGTGCTATCCAACGCGCGGGCCGGGGAGGGCATTGCCCGTATCGTTCCCGTCCTCCGGGCCGACGCGCGGCCGGGTGAGGACATCGTCCTGATGACCATTGCGCCCTGGGAATTCCACGCGGTGACGGGGTTCAAAACCTTGCAGATTCCCACCGACGACCGTGAAGCCATTTACGAGCTGGCCCTGCGTTATCGGGCCACCCATCTCGTTCTCCCGGGCAAACGGGACCGGTTCGAAGCCCTTTACCGGGGCGAGGAGGAAGATCCCCGGTTCCCCCTGGTCGCCCGGGTGCCCAACTCACCCATGAAGCTTTACCGCATACGGCCACCGCGCCCATGTCCTAAAAGGAGGTAACATCGCCACCATGCACGTTCGCGGCAGCACAACCGTTCTCCAAAAGGGTCTCATCCTGGCGGTAAGTGTCCTCATCCTCCTCTTCGCCCCTCGCGTGTGGGGGCAACCATCGGTGGACGCGCCTCCGGCCCCCCTGGCCCTGGCCCAGCGCTCGGGAGGCCGGGATGTCCCCCAAGGTGGGGTCATCCGGGAAGGGCGGGTCGAGCTGCACGTGCGGGTGCGAGGGACGCGGCCCGGGGAATGGCTGCGCGCGGAGGTCGAGGTGCGCCGCGGGGACGAGCCCTTCTCCGACGTCACCCATGCCGCGACGCCCGTCATCTACACGGGGGACCCGATTACCGTCGTCGTCCCCCTGGAGCACCTGCCCCCGGCCAATTATCACTGGCGGGCCCGGGTGCGCGGGGCCGGTGGAGTGAGCCCGTGGGTCCCCTTCGGGGAGAACTCGGACGTGTACGACCCACCGGTCCACTTCCCCGGAGTGGATTTCCGCTCCCTCTGGACGCCCCTTCGTCCCCTGGAGCGGGAGCCTGTAGGGTATGAGGGACTTGTCACCCTGGCCCGCTGGCCCTTCTTGCGCCCGGGGACGGAGGAACACCTGGTGTCCTCTTACGACCGGACGGGGGGGAATTGGGATATGGGGAACGCGCTGTATGTGGCCGACCGCCGGGCCGTCATCCTGGACGTCAAGGGGCCGGGGCAGATCGACCGCATCTGGCTGGCACGTCATCACCAGACGGACGCCCGCCTGCGCATCTATCTGGATGACATGAACCACCCCGTAGTGGACATGCCCCTGGGAGAATTCTTCTCGGGCACCCATCCCCCCTTTGTGAAGCCCCTCGTGCTGGAACCCGACGACACGAGCGGCGGCTACGTCTCCTTTGTCCCCATGCCCTTCCGGGAACGGGCGAAGATCGAGTTACCTCCTACGGTAACGACCCCCAAAGGACTTTACTTTCAGGTGAACTACCGGACCTTTGCCTCGGCCGAGGGGATCCACACCTTCACAGGCCGGGAAGATTACAGGCTGGCCCGGTGGTTCCTCTCGCGCGCGGGGGAATTCCCCTACCCCGGCACCCTGACGACCACGCATTCCATCTCCACCACCGTGCTCCCGGGTGAAGAGGCCTCCCTCGTTCAGCTCGTCGGCGGTGGGAGCGTCCGGGAAGTGCACCTGCGCATCCCCTCGCTCCGCCCCTCCCTCCGCTTGCGCCCCCCAACGACCGACGACGTGCGTTGCCAATCCCGAGGGGAGATCCGCTTCACGCTGCGGGTTGGTCCCCGGGTGCAGACGCCGCAGCTGGTGATACGGCGGTACAGGGAGGCCCTCCCCCAGTCGGCCCTGGTGTCCGTGGACGACGTCGATTTGGGGGTGTGGTTCATGAACACCCCGTCCCTGGTGTACGGGTGGGCGGAGGACGCGTTCCCCCTGCCGCCGGAGCTCATTCGGGGGAAGGAGCGTATCCACGTCCGGTTGCGCGTTTTGGGCTCATCACGACCCTGGTGTGCGGCCCGATACCGGTTGGAGGACGGGGATGAGGTGTGGGATGAGCTGGATGTGGGCAACACGACGTCGGAAGCCGCGCACGAGTACACCGCGTCCCCGGCCTTTCCTGTGGAGAGCGTTTGGGCCGCGTTGCCTCCTGTGCTGACCCCTCACCCAGAAAGCGAGACCCTTTTGCGACGGGCGCACATCCGCGTCTACGCGGACGGCATGACCACCCCCCTCGTGGACGTTCCTCTGGGCCATTTCTTCGGCACGGACGTGGGGTTGACGAACGTGCGCAGCCTCCTCTTCAAAGCGGATCCGGAACGGGGGGAACTGACGGCTTACTGGCCCATGCCCTTCGCCTCGGAGATGCGCATTGCCCTTTTCAACCCCCTGGACCGGCCCATCTCTGTCACCGGGCGCGTGGTCACACACGATGAGCCCTACGCCGGCCTCGGCACCGAGGCCGCGTACTTCCGAGCCTACCACGTGGAAACGGCCACCGAAGAGGACCGGGACGTGGTTCTCCTGGATGTGCGCGGCCGCGGCCACCTGGTAGGCACCACCGTTCGCATCACGAGTGACGAAGTCCTCCACGAGGATTTTCACCTGTTGGAGGGGGACGAACGCATCTACGTGGACGATGTGGCCATCCCCCTCCACGGGACGGGGACCGAGGATTTCTTCAACTCGGGGTACTACTACGATCGGGGAGTGTACAGCCAAACCCTTAGCGGAGCGCCCGCGAATTGGCCCCCCGACCTGGGCCTGGACCAGTATCGCCTCCTCCTGGACGCCCCCGTCCCCTACAAGCGACACCTCCTCTTCCGCTTGGAACACGGTCCCGCCAACGACCGGGAGGGGGAGTACGATGCTACCGTGTGGTACTACGGATTGGATGAGGTCGCCCTGGTGCAGACGGACGATGTGGACCTGGGGGATGACGGCAGTGAGGACGCGCACGCGATGACCGTTCAGGGTCGGGTGCCGGTCCGAGAGCTGGCTCACATGTACCCGCCGCCGGACGTGCGGTCCCTGCGCGAGGAGGGGCGGGTGTTGACCCAGGGGGCCCGGCTCACCTTCACCGTGCGCATCCAGCCGGAAAACGGTGGCGTTCGGCTCCATCGTCGCTTCGACTACGGCGTCCTCAACCAGGAGGCCTCCGTGTTCGTCGACGGTGAATACGTGGGCGAATGGTACGCGCCGGGGAGCAACGCCTCCTATCGCTGGAGCGAGGACACGTTTACCATCCCCGCCGCGTTCACCCGGGGGAAATCCCGGCTCCACATCACCCTGACCAACGGGAGCGCCACGCCCTTCACCCTTTACCACATGTGGGTGTGGACCATCCGTGATCGCGCTTGGGACCTGATGACCCCCACCCCTACACC
>WGAA01000196.1 GCA_015489285.1 Anaerolineae bacterium
CGCGCTGTGCGAACGCGTCATCATCATCCACCGGGGCAAGCTCCTCTACGACGGTCCCCTCTCCGACCTGGCCGAGCGGATGGCCCCTTACAAGGTCCTCACCGTGACCTTCCGCCATCCCGTGCCCGTGGGAAACCTGATCCCCTTCGGCGAGGTTGTCACCTACGAAGGCGTCCGTGCCGTCCTCCACGTCCCCAGGGAGGAGACGGCCCAGCGGGCGGCCCACCTTTTGACCCAGGCCGACGTGGAGGACGTGACTATCGAAGATCCCCCCATCGAACGGGTCATTGCCACCATCTTCTCACCCGAGGCGTCTCGGTCATGAGAGGGACATACTGGCTTCTGCGCAAAATCCGGGCCACGCTGATCGTCTACTGGGCGAGAGCCCTGGAATACCGCATCGTCCTCCTCATCTGGATCCTGGCCATGAGCGTCCCCCTCGTCATGATGGCCGTGTGGCTGCAGATGGCCGAAAAGGGGGACGTGGGTTCCTTTTCCCGGGGCGATTTCATCGCCTATTACATGGCCAACCTGCTCATCGTCCACCTGGTTTCCACCTGGCACGGCCTCGAACTCTCCCACAACATCCGCCGGGGGGAGCTGAACGCGCTTCTCCTCAAACCCTTCCACCCCCTCTGGATCTACGCGCTGCGTCCCCTCCCCACCAAGCCCCTACGCATCGTCCTCTTCCTCCCGCCCATGATCCTGATCACCTACCTCCTCCCCGACGTCCACTTCGACCTGCATCCCCTCACCTGGGTGGCCTTGCTCGCTTCCATGATCCTGGCCTACGCCCTCATGTTTCTCATCCAGACCTCCCTCGCGCTCCTCTCCTTCTGGATGGTACAGGCCGAGCCGTTGGTCATGATCTTCTTCCACCTGCACATGCTCTTCTCCGGCTACCTGGTCCCTCTGGCCCTCTTTCCCCCCTCGTGGGTGCGGACGCTCATGTGGTTGCCCTTCCGCTTCACCCTGTCCGTAAGCCTGGAGATCGTCACCGGCGCGCTGCCCCGGAGTGAGTGGATTCCAACGCTGGGCACAGGGCTGGGGTGGGTTGTGCTCTTCTACCTGATCACCGCCTTTCTCTGGCGCCGGGGCATCCGTGTGTACACCGCGGTAGGAGCGTGACCGTGTTCGAGAGGCTCGTCCACGTCCTTCAAGAGAAACCGGGCTCGGGGTGGAAGTACTTACGCCTGTGGTACCGCTTCCTGCAGAACTCCTTGGCCGTGGAGCTGGAGTACCGCGCGGCCTTCATCTCCGAGCTCGTTCTGGCCGTGAGCCGTCTCGCCTGGCAGCTGGCGGGCATATGGGTCTTCTTCGTGCACCGTCCTTACCTGGGGGGACGGTGGACCCTGTGGGAGGCTGCGATTGTGCTGGGCTTGTTCATTTTCTTCGACGGGTTCATCGAGACGTTCCTGCGGCCCAACATGGAGGCCATTATCGAACACATCCGTCTGGGAACGCTGGACTTCATCCTTCTGAAGCCCGTCGATGCCCAATTCATGGCCAGCGTGCGGTGGGTTCGCTTCCGCCACGTGGGGGATATGGTGGCCGGGTTGGGGCTCATGGGCCTGGCCCTTTTCCGGCTTCACTGCATGCCCGGGATTGTGGGCTTCCTTCTCCTTCCCCTGATGATGGCCGCGGGCGCGATCATCCTCTACAGCATCTTGCTCGTGCTCGTCACTTTGGCCTTCTGGTTCATCGACTTGACGAACATCGTCGAGCTCATCTGGTCGGTGTACGAGGCGGGACGCGTGCCCGTCGACGCGTTCCCCCGTGTGGTCCGCGTCGTCCTGACCTTCGTCGTCCCCATCGCGTTCATCACCACCGTCCCCGCGGAGACCCTGCTGGGACGCATTTCCCTCCCCGCGCTCCTCTACGCCATCGGTGCGGCCGCCCTCTCCCTGGGGATCAGCAGCCTCTTCTGGCGGTATGCCCTCCGGCACTACACCAGCGCCAGCAGCTGACCCCCTAACGGATGACCTGGAGGAGGAAAAGGGTCAGGAGCAGGGAGACCCCCGTTACCCGGGCCGTGTGCATCCAATTGCGTCCCTGCGGGAGGGAGGGCCCGTCGGCTTGGTCCTCCTGGGCCCGGATGGTGCGGTACATGAAGGCCGCGGGGAGGAACGCGTAGAGGAGGAGGACGATCAGCGCGCCCGTGGGAAGGAGGACCCGGGGCACGGGGAGCAGGGTGACCAGGAGGAAGAGGCTGAGGAAGTGCAACCCCTGGTCGAGGAGAAAGGCGCGGGAGGGGCGAGAAGCGACGACGTGGAGCTTCCCCCAATCAATGAGGTAATGGGAGACGAAGATGCCGAGGAAGAGGGGCCAGTACCGCAACGGATGGATGAAGAGCACGCCTGTCACCACGATGTGCACAAGCACGTGCGGCACCAATCCCCACCACCCCCGGAACTTCCATGCATAGATGGCATCCGTTTGAAAGGGGAAGTCGGCCAGCAGATGGCCCAGGCTCAGGGCCAAAAACGCGTGAACTGTCGGATCCACCACACACCCCCATTTAGCATCATGTCAGCTGCACTGTGGGGCCCAAGGATGGAAGTCACATTCGGGGCTTCGTGATTCTCTATCGGATATCGGGCCCAAAAGGGCCCGCCGGCGCCCGAAAGCGTTTATATTGTACACCCATGTCAACGTTTAGTCCATAGCCCTCTTGGCCGTGTATGACACACGGACAACTCAAGACCTTTCCCTCACCGAAAAGGATGGCCCCTATCCCCCCACCGGCCTGCAGTCTCACCCCGAAACCGTCGCGGCCTCCGGGGAACGTTTTGCCACCCGGTCGAGGGGAAAGTCCACACGCACCAGGGTCCCCCGCTGCAATCGAGGGGAGGGGGAGAGGAAGACCAACCGGCCGTCCAGAAGCTCCGCCTGCTCCCGCATGTTCAAAAGGCCCAGGCTGTTCCGCTCCTCGTAGTTGGAAAGGACCCGATCCACGTCGAACCCCACCCCATCGTCCTCCACCTCCAGCCGCAGGTGGTCCCCCTGGACCTTCAACCGGACCCACACGTGGCGCGCCCGGGCGTGTTTGCGCAGGTTGTTGAAGGCCTCCTGAACGATGTTGAAGATGATGCCCGCGGCTTTGGGATCCACCTCGGGAACGTCCTCCAACTCCAGGGAGCAATCGAGACCGTCCTCCTCGCGCCACTGGCGCAGGGAGTACTCCAGGGCAGCGACGAGTCCCCGCGTTTCCAGGATGACGGGGCGCAGTTCGAAGAGGAAGTGGCGGATCTCCCGATTGGTGCGACGGATGAGGCGTTCCACGTCGCTGAGCACGTCGGGCAGGGCTTCGGGCTTCTTTTCCAGGAGCTTGCGCGCGTAGTCCAGGTCCAGGAGGGCTCGGGCCAGGTTCTGGGCCGGGCCGTCGTGTAACGCCCGGGCCAGGCGGTGGCGCACCTCTTCCTGGACGGCGATGATCCGATCCCGCTCCTGGCGCAGGCTTTCGTACAGGCGGGCATTTTCCACGGCCACCGCGGCGTGGGTGGCCAACGTCGTCAGCCACTGCAAATCCTCATTGGTGAACCCCCGCGGGGAGTGCTTGTTGAGCGTCTCCAATGCCCCGATGATGCGTCCCTGATACTGGAGGGGGACGCAGAGGAGGTTTCGGGTGACGAAGCCCGTCTCGTTGTCCACCTCGTGGAGGAAACGGGGGTCCGAGCGGACGTCGTTGATGAGCGCGGGTTGTCCCGTGGCCACAACCCAGCCGGCCACGCCCTGGTCCGCGGGGATGCGGAATTCCTGGAGGAGCGCGCCCTTCTCCCCCGTGGGGATGGCGAAGACCAGTTCGTGGCGTTCCTCGTCCAGGAGGAAGAGGGTCGCGGCCTCCGCGTTGAGGACGACCGTCGTCAGCTCGATGATCTCCCGCAGGACCTGTTGGAGGTCCAGGCTGGAGGCCAGCTTCTGCCCGATCTGGTAGAAGAGGCGCACCTGGTCCAATCGCTCCTGGCTGAGGGCCAGATGATCCTGCAATTGGGCCATGCTGGAAAGGGTGCGCAGTAGGGTCTGGAAGGTGGGGTGATAGACGAGTTCCCCTTCGTTGGAGGAGAAGACGAAGGTGATGACCCCCCGAAAGCCGCCTTCGAGGACCAGGGGAACCTGGATGAGGCGTTTCCGGTCGGAGGTGAGGTATTCGTTGGCTACGGGGACGCCTTGCAGTCCGTCGGACGAGGGGGAGACGTCGGAGAACCAGCGCGATTCCCACTCCTCCAGGTAACCGGCGACCGGGGCGGAGAGGTCCCCTTCCACCAGGCGGACGGTGCGGGTGCCTATGTAGAGGAGGTGGACGGCTTCCGCGGAGACGAGTTGACGCACCCAGGCGATGGCTTCGGCCCAGTAGGCACGTATTCCTCGCAAGGAGGCCAGGCGGTTCAGGCCGGTCGTCAGGACAATGGACGATATCTGGGTCGGCGTTTCCCCTTTCATTCCCCGCTCCCCCTCGGGGCTTCTCCCAGACTTCCTTCCTCTAGACTTCCTTTCCCCAGACTTCCGAAGTCTTTCGAGACTTCGGAAGTCTGAAGAATCCATCTACATTAGTATACTCCACTCCGTTCAAACGAAGAAAAAGGCCAGGGCGATGATGAGGAAGACGCCCAGGAGCTGGGCCCCTTCCATCCAGTTGCTCTCCCCGTCCTGGGCGATGAGGGCTGCGATGATGGTGCCCGCGGCCAGGGCCGCCAGTTCGAAGGGGTGAAATACCAGGGTCAATCCTTCAGGCGCGACGGCCATGCTGAGGAACACCAGGAGGGGGGCAACGAAGAGGGCGATTTGCGTCGATGACCCCAGCGTGATCTCCAGGCTCAAGTCCATCTGGTCCTTCAGGGCGACGGTAATGGCCACCATGTGCTCCGCGGCGTTGCCGATGATGGGGACGACGATGATCCCGATGAAGAATTCCGAGAGGCCCAGGGCGACGACCGCGGGTTCCACCGTCCGCACGAGGACTTCACTCATCCAGACGATGCCCACGGTGGAGAGGAGAAGGACGATGAGGGCCTGCGTGCGGGACCACCCCTCACCGGCCCCGTGGGAGGGCGGATGGCTCATGGGTTGGCGCAGGGTGAAGAGGAGCCCCAGGAGGTAGATGACTATCATCACCGCGGCAACGCTCAGGCTCAGCAGTTCTACCGCGTGGTGGTCCGGCTCGATGGCGTGGGCGAAGAGGGTGGGAATGGCCAGGGCGATGACGGCCAGGGCGAGCTGGGTGGCCGCGAGGCCGCTACGGGCCCGGTCGAAGCGCTGGGTCCCGTGACGCCAGCCGCCGAGGAGGATGGCTCCTCCCATGACGAAGAGCACGTTGCCGATGATGGAGCCGGTGATGGACGCTTTTACCAGTTCCAGAAGACCGGCCCTCAGGGCCATGACGGTGATGATGAGCTCGGCCGCATTTCCCAGGGTGGCGTTGAGGAGCCCGCTCACACGGGGTCCGGTGTAGGCGGCCAGGGCTTCGGTCGCGTCCCCCAGGAGTTTGGCCAGGGGCACGATGCCCAGCACGGAAAGGCCAAAGAGGAGGACGTCGTTCCAGTGGCGGATCTCCCCAAGCCCCGTGAGGGGCAACGCCAGTAACAATATCCAGAGTAAACGGCGCATGGCAAAACTCCCGAACGTCATTCGTCACACGTCATGCGTCAGGCGCCGGTGAGAGCGTTGGCACTGCAGGTGCGGCTCGGCCTGATGGCATGATGCGTGATGACGTGATGACGTGATTCGTAATGCGTAATTTGAAGACAAGCTTGGCTTTGTGGCGATAACCTTGTGTCCACGCCAACCAATTACTCGTTACTCCGTTACTCGTTACTCACGATGTATCGTTGGGCCAACCCTGTCCCCACGCCATCCTTTTAATCGTTAATCGTCAATCGTTAATCGTTGTCTTCCCTCCGGACGCCTCACCGTCACGCCAAAACGGTTTCCACGCCATTCGGTTACTCGTCACTCGTTAGCCTACTCATTACTTGTTCCTTACCGTTCTAGGAGTATACTAGAAGATACATCCGGTCGAAAATGCCGAGTCTTGCCGGTTGAGGGGGGTATGCGTCACCTGGAGTCCTTCCGTAAGTCGCCCCACATGCGGGTGCTCGTTCTGATCCTGCTGCTGGCCGCAGGGCTGGTCACGTGCCGTTGCACGCGCGTGATCCGGCCCCCCTTCCGGCCTGCGTATACCCCGACGCCCCCGCCGGTACACGTCGAGACCCGGGCCGTCCCCACGGCCATCCCCATCCTCTACGCGCGGGACGACTACGAAGCCTACGATTACGCCCGTCATCACCCCGAATACGGTCCGGTGGGCTTGTGGATCCGCGTCCGCTGGAATCAGATCCACAAGGACTGGAGCAGCCACCCTCACGCCTTCGACTGGGAACCCATCGACCGCCTTCTGGCCCGGGCGGCCCGCCAGCGCGTCCGCCTCCCCGACGGTCGTTCCATCCCGCGGCCCGTCATCCTCTCCGTCTCCATCTACTCCCAGCAAGGAGGATCGCCCTTCACCTTTGCCACCCACACCCCCGAATTCCTCCGGCGCCGAGTCGGGGACATATGGATGGGCGACCCGAGATTTTGCGCGCCGCAACCCGCGCCTCCCTATCGCTCCCGCCTCTACCGGGACGAACTCAAAGCCTTCATTCGGGCCCTGGGCCGCCGTTACGACCGTCACCCCCTCATCACCGCGGTCATCGTCGGGCCGGGGTACGACGAGGAAACCGCGGCCACCCGTCTGGGAGTCTGGTGTGGTCGCACCCTCTACAGCGACTACCTGTACGACCAACTGGGGGGCTCCCAGGTGTACGCCGACTTCGTCCTCGAAATGATGGACACGTACCGGGAAGCCTTCCCCCACACGGCCCTGTACCTCCAGGCGGGCAACGCGGAATGGCCCCACCGGGGCCTCTTCGTGCGCCATGCTGCATCGCTGAAGCCCCCCATCGGCTACAAGCCCAACGGCCTCGCTGCGATCAGCGGCTCCGCCTTCGGCTGGAAGGGGACCCTGCGGGGAAACGGCTGGATGCAACTGGCCGAAGCCTATCAGGACCTCCTGCCCATTGCCTTCGAGCCCAAAGTCATTCCCGCCTACTTTGCCACGGACCGCCAGGCCCAGGAAGAACTGTACTGGATGCTCCTCTGGGGACTCTCCCACAACGCGGACTTCTTCGACCTCCAGTCCAACGTGACCAACCCCGCCCTGGACTGGTTCCGCCTTCTCCCCACGTTGGACCGGCCTCCCCACCGTTTCGGGGGATTCGTCCCCTTTGTCGACCGCAACCTGGGCCGGGAGCCCGCCACGGCCGAGGACGTGTGGATCGTCCTGCGGGATGTGGAACCCGCGGAGGACAAGTACGGCTTCGGGCCGTGGGGCCCGCGTAACGGCTACGTGGGAGGCGAGGAAGGGGACTGGGACCACTGGCTCCGCCGCGTGCCCAAGTACGAGGACCGGACCACCCGACTTCTGCGCTCCCAACTGCCGGGACATCCACAAGCCGCCCAGGCCCGTCAACTGCGCCGCACCGACGGCCGCTACATGTGGTTCCAGGTGGACTCCCGCTGGCGGTACTTCGACACCCCCTCCAAAACGGCCGGGGGGAACGGCATCTACCGCATCACCGTCTGGTACCTGGACACGGGCAAGGATGCCTGGGCCCTCGAATACACCCGAGACGACGGGAACCGAGCCCGTCTGTACGTCCACAAGGAGGACACGGGGGAGATGCGCAAGGCCTCCTGGGTTGTGGAAGATGCCCGATTTGCCCACCTGCTGGAGGGGACCGACCTGCGCCTGGACGCGCTGGGCGACGGTCCCGAGTACATCCACATGGTCCACATCCAGGCCCTCTCCTCCCACCCCTCCGGCCCCACTC
>WGAA01000197.1 GCA_015489285.1 Anaerolineae bacterium
GCCCGGGTGGCGGGGGGTGTGGGCGTCTTCGTGGGTGTTGGAGTCGGGGCGGGCCGGGATTGGCAGGCCCCGGTCATCAGTGATAGAATGACCAGCCCGGTGAACACGACAAACCACAACCGAAGATGTCTCATGCTCGGACCTCCACATTTTCCGGATTCGAGAGCGTTCGGAAACAAGACGTCCTCATTATACACATATCGGGAAAGGGAGGATAGCCGAAACGGGCGCGTTGTTCGCCCCGGAGGAGGGAAACCGATGGTAGTCGCCAGACGAGGAAGGTGGGATTGGACGTGGTTGGGCCTCTTCCTCCTGGCGCTGGCCGTCCGGCTCCCCTACCTGCAGGTGGCCCGAGTCGTCCAGACCGAGGGAACCACGTACGTCACCCTCGCCCGTCATCTGCTCCTCTCCCATCGCTATGTGGGCATTCTGGGGGAAACAGAACTCGTCATGGTCTCCGTGTTCCCCCACGGGATTGCCCTTTTGGGGAAGATTTTGGGGGACACGGTTTTGGCGGGGCGCATCCTTGCCCTCGGGTGCAACGCGGCCCTGATATTGCCCCTGTACGCCCTGGCCCGGTCCCTCTTTGGACCGAGGACGGCTTTGTGGAGTGGCCTCCTTCTCGCCTTACACCCCTACCTGGTCGCCTATGCCCCCCTGATCCGCGTGGAATCCCCCTTCCTCTGTGTCTGGTTGTGGGGCATTTACGCCACCTGGCGCGCCCTCCGTTCCGGTCCAAAGACGTCGTGGGTCATCGGCGTTCCCCTCTTTTTCGCCCTGGCTTACCTCCTCAAAAGTGAGGGCGCGGTGTACTTCGCCCTGAGCTGGTTCCTCCTCCTTCTCGTGTGGCTGTATCAAGGGTATGGACGGCAGGCGCTGGCCGTTTTGTTCCTCCAGGGGGTGCTCTTCCTCCTCCTTGCCGCACCTATGATCCTCTGGCTGACCCGTCAGACAGGGCGTTTGACCCTGGATACGAAGGGGATTGTGAATTACGGGATCGCCGCGCGCATCGCGTCGGGGATGGATTACCACCGGGCAGCGTATGGGCTGGAACCCGATGGCTCACCGGCCGGCCCCCTGCTGGACCGCAACCGTCTGGTGCGGGAGGGCAAGGGACCCAGACGTCCGGCCCTGGGGCGTCCCGCGTACCGGGCCGGCATGGTGCGCGTGTTGCTCCGGGAGGGGCGGCTTCTCCTCTGGCCCCTGTTGGGGCGATGGTGGATATTGCTGGCCCTGTGGGGAGTGCTCATGGCCTGGCTGCGGGGACGGTGGGCGGGGGTTCTCTTCCCCCTGTGGTATCTGCTCCCCGCGTGTTTGGGAGTGGCGACCATCCTCTTCGTGTGGACGCGTTATTTGTTGCCGGTGGTACCCCTGGTTGCGCTGTGGGTGGGGTATGGTGTCGATGTGCTGGTGGATGTGGTGTTGGCCGCACTGGGTCGTCCTCTTCGCTCCCGGGGATATGTCGTTGCCGGGGGGGCGCTTGTGTTCCTGCTCGTTCTGACCCACCCTTACACGCGTGTGGCCTGGGCCATGTTGTCCACCGTACCCGACGTGGAGCAGCAAGAGGCGGGGCTGTGGTTGCGTCAGTTCGACCCCAGGTCGGACAAGCGGATTATGTCCACGACAAGCCAGGTGCCCTTTTACGCGGAGGGAATTCACGTCCCCATGCCCGTGGACGATCCGGAGCGGATCGTGAAGTACGCCCGACGGCGGGGTGTGCACTACGTGGTCATCAGTGAGGTGAAGGACCGCCACCGCCCCACGCGAGTCTGGCTGGACCCGGCGAACGCGCCCCCCGGATGGGAGCTCATATATGAGGGGGGAAGCCGAGGACATCGGGTGCTTGTGTATCGGCGGGAGGAGTGAGTGACGTCGTGCATCATTCGTCAGGCGGCGGTGAGGAAGTCGGCGCTGTTAGCGCATCTTGGCTCCGGCGACGTGATGCGTGATTCGTGATGCGTGATGCGTGATGCGTAATTTGGGCGAGTGGGTTGGCGCTGCTGGGACGATCTTGTGTCCACGCCATCCGCACGGGGCTGAAGACCCCGTGCTACGTCGAAGCGAAGGCCGCTGGAAGCGGCCTAAGTAGAGCGCCCTACCCAGACTTCCGAAGTCTCGCAGACTTCGGAAGTCTGAACCAGCCCCCGTGCTACATTGA
>WGAA01000198.1 GCA_015489285.1 Anaerolineae bacterium
CATCGGCAAGACGGCCCTTGCCGCGCGCGTCGCCCAGGACGTCGCCGCCTCCTTCGAGTGTGTGCTCTGGCGGTCCCTGCGCAATGCCCCCCGCCCCACCACCTTCCTGCAAAACGTCATCCTCGTCCTCTCCCCCCAACACAGCATCGAACTCGGAGCGGACGTGGAATCCCTCATCCTCACCCTCATCGACATCCTCCGACAGCGGCGCTGCCTCCTCGTCATCGACAACCTGGAAAGCATCCTCCAGACGGGGGCTCAGGCCGGCTTCTGTCGGGAAGGGTACCGGGCCTATTGCGACCTCATTCGACGCCTGGGGGAGACCCCCCACAACAGTTGCGTCATCCTCACCGGCCGGGAACGCCCCGTCGTCTTCGCCCTCTGGCAGGGCCGCCTCCCTCGCGTCGCCTCCCTGGAGATCCGGGGCATGGACCCGGAAAGTGCTCGCCCCTACCTGCAGGACCTGGGGCTCTCCACGGAGGGGGAGGACTGGAAATCCCTGGTCCACACCTACGGGGGCAACCCCCTTATGCTCGCGCTCAGCGCGGAAACCATCCGCGAGATCTTCCACGGCGACATCCG
This sequence comes from Anaerolineae bacterium, assembly GCA_015489285.1. GTDB lineage: Bacteria > Chloroflexota > Anaerolineae > JAADDB01 > JAADDB01 > JAADDB01. The sequence continues at coordinate 583 of WGAA01000198.1, forward strand.
CGCCTTCCTCCGCAGTGGACACTACGCGGTGGGGGACGTGCGAGCTCTCCTCGAAGAACAGGTGAGCCGCCTCTCCCCACTGGAACAGGACATCATGGCTTGGCTGGCCATCGAACGTGAACCCGTCCCCCCGGACGTCCTGGCCCAGGACATCCTGGACCCCGGCGCGGCCTCCGCCATCCCCCCTGCCCTGACTTCCCTTCGCCGCCGCCACCTCATCGAACGGGTCGGAACCCACTTCACCCTGCAGAACGTTATCATGGAGTACATGACCGACCGCATCCTGGAGGGGATGGAGGAGAGCGTGGTGAAGGGGGACCTGCGATACATGGACCGGTACACCCTGATGAAGACCACCGTGCCCGAATACGTGCGGGAACACCAGGTTCGGGTCCTCCTGGAGCCCTTATTGGTCGCGCTTCGCAGCGTGTACGGCAGTGACCGACGGGTGGAACGCCGCCTGCAGGATCTCGTCCGGCGGGCACGGGAGATGACTCCGCCCCCGGCCGGATACGCGGGCGGAAACCTCTTCAACCTGTTGGGCCATCTCCGGGGCGCGCTGGACGGCCGGGACTTCTCCGAACTCACCCTGCGTCACATCCACGCCCGGGGCCTCAGCCTGCGCAACGCCTCCCTGGCCCAGGCCCACGTCGTGCACGGACACTTCTCCCACGCCTTCGGCCTCGTCCTCGACGTGGCCTTCAGCAGCGACGGCCGCTACCTGGTCGCAGGGCTGGACAACCGCGACGTGTGGGTCTGGCGCCTTCCCCAGGGGACCGAGGGACTCGTCCTCAGCGGGCACAAGGATTCCGTGCGCGCGGTCGTCTTCCACCCTCAGCGCCCCATCCTCGCTACCGGTGACGACAAGGGTATTGTCCGTCTCTGGGACCTGGAGGAGAACGCCTGCATCAAGACCATCTCCGCGCACGCGGGCCGGGTGCGGGCCCTGGCCTTCTCCCCCGACGGCACCTCCCTCTTCAGCGGCAGTGACGACGGCTTCGTCCGCCAATGGACCCTCACCCCACCCGGACGCCTCGTGCGTGAATTCCCCCACGAAGGGGAAATCCGCTCCCTGGCCGTCCACTCCTCGGGCGAGTGGATAGCCACGGGCACCGACCGGACTCGCGTTTTCCTCTGGGACGCGCGCAAGGGCGAGCAGATCGCCGTCAGAAACATCAAAGGCCATGTGGCCTGGGGGCTCGCCTTCCACCCACGGGATCCCCTCCTGGCGGCCGGGATGTACCCCAAGGGCATCTTCGTGTGGCGCGTCCCCTCCCTTCGCCGTGTCGCCACGCCGGAAAGCGCGGACGTCATCATGTGGGACGTGACCTTCAGTCCCCAGGGGGACGCGCTCATCGCCATCGGCGACGATTGGACCGTGCGCATATGGCGCACCCGAGATTGGCGTCTGGAGCGCACATTCCTCGGGCACATGGCCTCCCCGCGGGGCGTGGACGTTCACCCCGGCGGCCGTTACATCGCCAGCGGCGGACGGGATTACACCGTGCGCCTGTGGGACCGGGAAAAGGGGGAACAGATTCACGTCTTTTCCGGCTATCACACCATCGTCACCCACGTGGAACTCCTTCCCGACCGGGGGATCATCGTCACCGGTGACAGTGATGGCACCCTTCGCCAGTGGTCCCCGGACGCGGGGACGCCTCGCGTGCGCTGGGGAGGACATCGGGGGTCCATCCGCAGCATCGCGGTCCATCCCGG
>WGAA01000199.1 GCA_015489285.1 Anaerolineae bacterium
GACGGTGGGGGAAGCGTTACGCGAGGCCGGCGTCGACGTGTACCTGGGGGACGAGGTTTACCCCGGCCTGGGTGAGCCCGTCCACGCGTACATGAAAGTCGTCATCCGTCGTTCGATCCCCATTGTGGTGGAAGCGGACGGCCGCACATATCAAACCCGAACCCGGGCCCGACAGGTGGCGGATGCCTTAGCCGAACTGGGCATCTTCACCGGCGGCCTGGACCGCGTGAAGCCCGGTCTGGCCACGCCTGTGCGGCCCGACCTGCGCGTTCGCATCACGCGAGTAAGCGAATTCGTCCAGGTGGAGGACGAACGCATCCCCTACGAAACCCTGTTCGTCCCCGACGACGAGCTGGAAATCGACCACCGACGGCTTGTCAAGCGGGGACGCCCGGGCATCTTCCGACGCCGGTATCGGGTGGAATTGCACGACGGGGTCGAAGTGAGCCGGGTCCTTCAGGACGCATGGGTAGCCCAGGAGCCCATCACCCATGTCATCGCCTACGGTCGCCGCATCATTACCCGCACATTGAACACCCCTGACGGTCCTGTGACCTACTGGCGACGCATTCGCATGCTGGCCACTTCCTACAGCGCGTCGACCGCGGGAGTTTCGCCCACCAACCCCTGGTTTGGGTACACCCGTTTGGGCATGAAAATGCGCAAAGGTATTGTGGCCGTGGATCCTCGGGTTATTCCCCTGGGGTCCCGGGTTTACGTGCCGGGTTATGGAATAGGGTTCGCAGGGGACACGGGGAGTCGTATTTTGGGCCGACGCATCGACTTGGGGTATGATGATTGGAACCTGGTATTGTGGAACCAGTGGGTGGATGTGTACGTACTCACCCCGCCTCCACCGAAGGAGAAGATCAATTACCTGGTGCCCAATTGGCCACGACCACCCCGGTAGGAGGACGCATGAGCGAAGAACCTCTGTTGTACACGGAACGCCTCTCACGTCGGGTAAAGGAACGCTTCCTGGTGGAAGATGTAAACCTGTCCCTGTACGCGCAGGAAGTCCTCGCCGTCGTCGGGCCCAGCGGTGCAGGGAAGAGTTCCCTCTTGCGCCTCATCAACCGGCTGGACGAGCCCACCCACGGCACCGTGTACTTCCACGGTCGGGATTACCGGGAGATCCCGCCCCGTGAGCTCCGGCGAAGGGTGGGCATGGTCATGCAGTTCCCTTATTTGTTCCCCGGCACCGTTGCAGAAAACATCCGCTTCGGGCCCCGCCAACGCGGGGTGGAGCTGAGCGACGCGGACGTGGAGGCCCTGTTAGAACGGGTCGGGCTCCCCGGATACGGCGACCGGGATGTGAGCCAGTTGTCCGGGGGAGAGGCCCAACGCGTTTCTCTGGCCCGCACCCTGGCCAACGAGCCGGAGGTCTTGCTGTTGGATGAGCCCACCTCGGCCCTGGACGAGGCCGCGAAAGCGGGCATAGAAGCCCTGTTGCGGGAGATCCTTGCCACCGGAGAATTCGCTGCCATCCTCGTCACCCACGATTTGGCCCAGGCGGGCCGCTTGGCCACGCGAATGGCCCTCATGGAAGAGGGGCGCATCACCCGTACGGGACGGACGGAGGAGGTTCTCCATGCTTACCAGATACTTTCATGACCCCATCACTCTAGCCGCAGTCCAGGCCCTCATCGCGGGGAGTTTGGCCTTTTTCGTCGTGTTCCTATCCTACAAACTGCAACTGCGCATGGAGCGGGACATCAGCATCGCGCTGGTCCGGGGTCTTATCCAGGTGGTTATCGTGGGCATGGTGCTCCTCCTCATCTTCCAGGAGCCTGTGGCCATCGGCTTTGTCATTTTGGCCGCGATGATGATCGCCGCGGCCCAGACGTCGGCGAAGCGGGCTCGGGGGTTGCCCGACGCGTTCCGGGTATCCCTTTACAGCATTGTCATCGGGAGTGGCTCGGTCCTCCTCGTCGCGGTGGCCATTGGGGTCATCGAGCTCAAACTGAGTGCCCTCATCCCCGTCGGGAGTATGCTCCTGGCCAACGGGATGAACACGGCTTCCCTGGCGTTCAACCGCTTTCGGGGGGAGGTCCTGGCCCACGTGGGCCACATCGATGCGGCCCTTTCCCTGGGAGCTTCCCCGCGCGCGGCGGTCATGCCCTACATCCGGGCTGCGATCCTCGCCAGCCTCATCCCCCGCGTGGATTCCCTCCGCTCCCTGGGAATTGTGTGGATCCCCGGGGTGATGACGGGAATGCTGTTGGGAGGAAGCCACCCCGTGCGGGCAGCCCTTTACCAGTTCGTCATCATGTCCATGATCCTCACCGTAAGCGCGCTCACATCCATCTTGGCCGTGCTCCTGATGAGCCGGCGCATCTTCACACCGGCAGAACAGCTCATCCTCAGAGGGGGGCAAGAGTAACGCTCGCAAGGGGTATCTACCGTGTGGTATGGAGTGGAAGTTGACTATTTCGACGGCGTGCGTTCCGTAGACCTGGAGGAGGCCCTTCGTGTTACTGCCCGGGCCGTTGCCCCGTGGTGTAATCGCTATCGCGCCAAGCTCCTGGCCCCACGGCAGGGGACAACACCCACGGAGAAAGAAGGGCCGCTCCCCCAGGATCCGGAGGCGCGTGCCCCCTTCGTCGAGGACATCATCACATGGATCCTCGCTTCCTCAGAGGTCCCCACTTTCTGCCTCCGGCTATGGGATGAGGCGACCGTAAAGTTCGAGTACCCTGACGAGTACACAGAGTGGCACCTGAACCTGACTCCGGAGGAATTCTCGGCACTGCAGGAAGCATGGCAGGCCCACGGGTTGCCTCCGGACCTGTTCTACCCGATCGAGCAAGGGCGCTGCATCCCCTGGCCGGGCCAACGGTGGTGGGATAAAGTACTTCGGCGGTTGGGCGTGCAGAAGTGTTTCACCCCACGCCAATGGACGCAGTACCTGTACGAGAGGGAAAATGAAGTGGAATAACGGCAGACTTTTCTTCCTCTTGGGGCTCTTGAACGTCGTTGCAGGGGAAATCCTCTTCTACCGGGCGCGCACACACAGACCTGTACTTCACTTCCTATCCTCCGGTCCTCCGTCGTGGTTATGGGGTGCGGGGGCCCTTCTCCTGGGTTGGCTGCTGCTCCTCCGATTTGGCCCGCGATGTGCTGCCTTCACCAGGGACAATGAGCGGAAATGGCCCGTGTGGCCGGGGTTGCTTTTGGTCCTCGCGGTCACCGCGGCGTTGCGCGTTTACCGCATCCCCACGGTACCGGCCGGGTTGTGGCTGGACGAAACGGACATCGCAAAGCAGGCCCTGGAAATCGTACAAGGCGCTCGCCCCCATCCCTGGGATGTCGCCCGCCTCGAAATCCCCTGGCTTTACCACTACTATGTCGCCGCCTTCTACGCTCTCCTGGGGCCGGGATATTTGACCGTGAAACTCCCCCACCTCCTCGTGAGCATCCTGACCGGGGGAATGGTCTACCTCCTGGCCCGCGAAATCATGGAAGAGCCTTATGCCCTCATCGGAGGGCTCATTTGGGCCACCATGCGCTGGTCCATGAACATGAGTCGCTGGGGGCACGCGAACACTTTGGCCGTGTTCTGGTATGTGACGGTGTTCTGGCTCCTGTGGCGTGGGTTGCGCACTTATCACTGGGGATATTGGGTGGCCGGTGGCATCGCGCTGGGCCTTAGCCAGTACACGTACCAATCGGCCCGCGCGTTGGTACCGCTCACCCTCCTCTTCCTCCTTTACGTGAAGTTTGGGCCTCGGGGGAAGGAGGACGCCCTCGCGCCTCCGCCAACGGTCGGGAGGAGATTTTGGCTCTATGTGGGGGTGTTCTACCTCCTCTTCTTGATCCTCTACGCGCCTTTGGCAAACACGTATCTCCACCACCCGCACCTCTTCCTGGAACGCAGCCGAGCTATCAGCATCTTCAACCCCCTGTTCACCCGTGACCCCTGGAAGGCCTTGCAGGGGAATGTGGGCAAGTACCTGGGCATGTTCTTCTACGTGGGGGACCCAAACGGGCGTCATAACATCCCGGGATGGCCGGTGGTCGACGTGGTGACGGCCCTTTTGCTCGTGGCAGGGTGGGCCCACGTGCTCCGTACCCTCCGACATCCGGCCCATGTCCTGCTGGTCCTGTGGCCGGCCTCCTTCCTGCTGGCCGGGGTGTTGACGACGGAAGCGCCCAACACATTTCGAGTGTACGGCATGACCCCGGCCCTGGCCCTCCTCGCGGCTCTCGGCATGCGAGACCTGTTTGCCGTCATTCGTCCCTCCTTTGGCTATGTCTGGGCTCCTGCGGCCCTCTTCCTCCTCATCGGCTACTTGAACGCGCATACCTTCTTCAGCGTCCAGGCGTCCCATCCGGCTGTAGTGGGGATGTTCAACGTGGGGCCTACCCGTGTGGGCCAATACATCGCGTCGTTACCTGCCCGGGCTACGATTTACCTGGATCGGGAGTTCTGGGCCTTTTCCCCCGTCGAGGTGATCAATCCCGGCCGGCCCCTGGTTCGGCTGAAGACGCCCGATCACGTCCCCCCTCCACCGGAGGTAACGGGGCCGGTGGTGTACGTCCTGGGAAGGTATGGCCAACTGCTGGTTCCCTACCTCCGACGCCTCTACCCCGAAGCACGGGTGGAGGTGGGATATGGCCCTACCGGCACGCCCCTTTACACCGGGGTTCGCGTGCCCGCTTCTGCCGTGCGCCGCCGTGGCCTTCGAGGCCCGAACGGCGTTGTATTTCCCGATGAGACCACAGGAAAGGTCTCGTTGGATGGCGGGCTGCTGGTTCCGCAACCGGGCGCATACGCCTTTCGGGTGGAGGGGGTAAAAGAGGCTCGCTGGGCGTTCGCGAGGCAGTTGGCGCTCACGCGGGGACATGTCCCCATCACCCTGACCTTGCCCGGAGGATTGGTCCCCGTCCACCTGGAGCTTCCAGGGGAGGGAACACCCCGTATTCTCTGGCGCCCACCCGACGCAAAACAGTGGGAACCTATCCCTCACGCACTTTGGTATCCCCTGGATGTGCCCGCAGGCGGGCTGCTCGCCCAGTGGTTTGAAGGGGGAGGATTGCGCAGTCGGCCCGTGCGGGTGACCCACGCGGCCATCCAGTACGCGGATAACGCGGGAAATCTGGCGACCGCGGCCATGCGCTGGACGGGTTACATCTACATCGAACGACCGGGGAAATATACCTTCGGCCTCTCCTCTGACGACGGTTCACGTTTGTGGCTCGATGACCGTCTTGTGGTGGACAACTGGGGGCTCCATTCCGCAGGATGGGTGGAGGAAGACGTCGATTTGACGAAAGGGTGGCATCCCATCCGCATAGACTACATCGACAACGGGGGGAGCTACTGGTTCGAATGGCGATGGACCCCACCCGGTGGGCAACCCGGTCCGGTGCCCTCAGAGGTGTTGGCCTGGGATAGCGAACAGGTGCGCACGGCTTTGCAGCCGCCTCCCGAGCCCGAACCGGGGCTCATCGTGATCGACGCGCAGGGGAAGGAGATCGGCCGGGTGCCTGTCGCCGCAGTCCATCTGCAAGATCCCCGTTTCAACCGTCCCATTGCCGATGCCAACTTCCAAAAGTGGCCGATGAAACTGGGGCGTCGCATGTACGATCGGGGGATCGGCGTGTATGGGCCCGGTGAAATCACCTTCCATTTGGGCGGAAGGTACAAATTGCTCACAGGTCTTGTCGGCGTGGACCTGGACACCTACGGCGATTCCCACGCCCAGGTACAGATTATCGGGGACGGCCGGGTCCTCTGGGATAGCGGCGAAATTCACCCCTGGGATCCTCCCAAGACGTTTCAGGTAAACGTGGAAGGCGTCGACGTCCTTACCTTCAAACACATCGAAGCCGGCCACTTCGAAGGCCGCGGCGACGCAATAGACTGGGTCGAAGTGAAGGTGCAACGAGATGAATAGGTCCAAACTCACCCTTGTTCTTCTGTCCCTCCTCTTCCTCATCATAGCCTGCACCCAGAACCGGGAGGGGAAACCACCGCTCACTCTGGTGCCCACAA
>WGAA01000200.1 GCA_015489285.1 Anaerolineae bacterium
CATCTTGGCCTGACGACATGATGCGTGATGCGTAATGCGTAATTTGGACAAGCGGGTTGGCGCTGTAGGGCCAACCTTATCTCCACACCATCCCCGCACGGGGCTAAAGACCCCGTGCTACATCGGGCAAAGGCCGCTGGAAGCGGCCTAAGTAGAGCGCCCTACCCAGACTTCCGAAGTCTCGCAGACTTCGGAAGTCTGAACAGACCCCGTGTTACACCGCAGCAAAGACCGTTGGAAGCGGCCTGGGTCAGGGGCGTCTTATGGAGCCCCCTTCGAGGGGGCTTTGCCCTAATGTAGCCCAGAGGTTCAGCTCTGGGCGGGGTGCGAAATTCACCCGGCGCCACTAGGCCGACCTCATTCTTACGCTAGCCCCTCGGTGGTCGGTCGTCGTTCGTCGGTGGTCGGCGTAGTGCCGAGTTGGCGCGTTAGGCCAACCCCGTCCCCACGCCATTCTTTTAATCGTTAATCGTCAATCGTTAATCGTTGTCTTCGCGCCATCCAGTTACTCGTTACTCGTGACTCGTTACTCTAGCCCCCGGCGCTGCTTCCTCTCTCGTCCGCGCAGGCTGAGCCCCAGCCAGAGGAGGAGGATGAGCGAACTCGCTCCGCTGATGCCCCCCCCCCACAGCCAGGAGCGAGGCCGAAACCGCAACCAGACCTCCCGGTCCTCCGGTGTCAGCAGGACGCCCCGTAGCGCCGCGTCGACCCGCAACAGGGGACGGGGGTGAAGGCGGCCGTCGGCCCCGCGAACGGACACGCGCCAGCCAGGATACCAAAATTCCGTCAAAACCAAAAGCGCGGGCGAATGGACCCGAACGGCCAGTCCCTCCGCGTTGAGGGAGCGGTGGATGAAGGCCAGACGGTCCGGGCCCCCCGTTGGCGCGTCCTCGGCCGGCGGCAGGGGATGTCCTCCCTCCACCACGGCTTCCCGCGCGGGGTCGAAGGAGGGACGGCTCAGGGCCTCCCATGCCTCTTCCTGGGTGTCCACCCGGTGGATGCGGCGGACGAGGAAGGCCCGGGGCAGGGTCCTGGGGTTCAGGTACACGTTCAACTGGGGATCTTCGGTAAACACGGGGGGAAACCGCTTGATGTCGAAGGGCGGCTCCTTCCCCGCGATGAGGTATTTCGTGTTCAACAGGGGGTAGAGGGGACTATCCCATCCTCCCACCCGTTGCAGGAAACGACGGGTGGCCGCAGGGACCAGGGGGTTGGATACCCCGTTGACGTCCTCGAACCCCCACACCATTCCCGTGTTCGGCAGCCAATGGGCTTCGATGCCCGTGCGGGATTCCACGCGGAAAGGACCCGGGTCGGAGGTGAGGAAGTGGACCAGGGCCGGACGGTCGTAACGGGCCGTGGGGTCGACCCCACCCAGGTCCACGTAGGCGCCCGTCGCGGCCAAATCCACCACGATCAGGAGGACGAGGGCCCACGCGGTCGTCGTGGGGGAGAGCCGCCCCTCCCGGCGTCCGGCCCACACGCCCCACGTCAAGAGGAGGAAAAGGAGGAAGAGGCCCACCGCGTTCGCGGCCACGGCCTGACGCACGACGAGGACCCGGTCCTGGCCCTGGGAAAAGAGGAGGCCCAGCATGAGGAGGGGCCATAGGAGGGCCAGGGTGACCACGGCCGCGCCCCGAAGCCAGGGGTATATCCGGTCCACGGCCTTCTGCGCGTCCACGTCCCAGCAGAGGAGGAGGGCGTGAAGGCCCAGCGCGGCCAGCACGGCCAGGCCCAAATCGGTCACCACCAGGAGACGGGCGGGCGCGCGCACGACCTGAAGCGGGGGGAAGAGGGCGGTCAGCCACCCGTGAACCGGGGCGTAGGCCCCCAGGCTGACGAAGAAGGCCAAGAGGGCCAGCCCTCCCCAGAGGACCGCCTGTTTGCCCCAATAGCGGAGCCCCCCCAGCAGGGCCAGGAACAGGGTCGCCACCCCCACATACCCCACTTCCACCCGGGGCCAGACGCCCCAGTACAGTTGGGCCCCGCGGCCCAGGAAGCCGGGAACTAGGAGGCCGATGAATTGTCCCGGCGCGAAGGAGTACCCCACCGCGGCCCCGTACGTCCAGCGGGCCCGCTCTGACAGGCGGGTCAACTCCCATCCGGGGAGGAGGACGACCGCGGCCACGCCGCCCGCCAGCAGGGCCACAAGGACCCAGGGGCCCCCGCGGCGCACCCAAAAGGTCACGCGCCCCCTGTCCGGGGAGGTGAGCCCCTCCAGGATGATGTACGCGGCCAGCGTCAGCCCCGCGTAGAGGGCCATCTGGGGATGTCCGGCGAGGAGGGAGAGGCCGAGGAAGAGCGCGCTCGCGGGGTACCCCCAGCGTCGTCCGTGCTCGTGGACGGCCGTCGCGGCCCAGAGGATCCAGGGCAACCAGGAGATAGCCGCGTTCAGGTTCTCGTTGCCGAAGTGGACGAGGAAGACGTCCGACAGGGCGAAAACCGTGCCCGCCAGGACCGCGGCCACCCGTCGGGGTGGGCGGCCGTCCGGGCGAAGGGCACGCACCAGCATGTACGTGCCGATCCCCGCCCACCACATGTGCCAGATGCTCAGCCCCTCCAGCGTCGCGTAGCGGATGGTGCCCAGGAGGAAGAAGGGCCAATTCAAGGGGTAGTACACCCCCGATTGGACATCCCCCACGTAGGGGTATCCCCCGTACACGTAGGGGTTCCACAGGGGGATGAGGGCGTGCCGTAACGCGCGGGCGTTGAAGACGAAGTTGGGGTACAGGAACGAGGCCATATCCCCGCCGTCCGCGGGGACGAACGCGTCCCCCACGATGACGCGCCAGTGGAATCCCAGCACGGCCAGGCCGATGAGCCCCCACCCCGCGACATCGCGCACCCAGGGTCGGTCCCCGCGAGCCCAACGGCCCACGCCCCACACAATCCACACCATCAGGACGAGAGTCGGTAACCAGGCCACCGGCTATTCCCTCCCCAGCTCCCGGTTCAGACGGGCCACGGCCTCCTCCACGTCGGATACGGGGGTGACGAGGCGGAAGGCGCTGGAGCCCATGTGCGTGTGCTTGCGGAAGACGTCCAGGAGGGGGGGCCACATCTCCCCCACGAGGAGGAAGGGCTTCGCGCCCAGGTGGTCCAGGAGCAGGAGGTTCCACACCACCGTCAACTCGGCCAGGGTGCCGATGCCCCCGGGCAGGCCGACGAACGCGTCCCCCTCCGTCGCCATCCGCTCGATGCGTTCCGTCAGGGTCGCGGTGCGTCGCTCCTCGGAGAGCCAGGGGTTGGGGTGTACGTCGGGGAAGATGTCGCACGTGTACCCGATCACGTGCCCTCCGGCCTCCCGCGCCCCCCGGCTGACCGCCTCCATGAGGCCTTGATACCCCCCGCTCCCCACGGTATATCCCGCCTTCGCCAGCAAGCGGCCCAGGCGATAGGCGCGCTCGTATTCCGGATCGTCGGGCAACACCCGGGAACTTCCGAACACCACCACCAGCGGTGCGCTCATGTTGCCTCCTTCTCTCCTTCCTGAGATCGGCCCTTGCCCCCACCCGCCGGGGAGATCCGGGTGAGCACCTTCTCCACCCATCGCCGCCCCAGCGTCCTTAGTATGGCCGGTAAGGAGGAAAATCGCCAACCGGAGGGGCGTGTCCTGTCGGGAAGGGGTTCTTCTTCGGGGGAGAGGGTGAGGATCCCGTAGGGGTAGGTGTTGATGACCATCGTGTCGTAGAAGCGCGTCCGTGTGGGTTCGTCCCGGCGGTAGACGTGTTTGTGTCCGTGAATGAGGTACCGGGGACGGAAGATTCGCATGAACCAGCGGAAGCAGGTAAACCCCCGATGGGCGGGGTCTTCCGCGTCGTGAATGTGACGAGGGGGCGCGTGGGTGACGAGGATGTCCAGGTATCGCCCGTGGACGAGACGGTTCCACAAGAGGCGCGGCACCAGGCGCAGGCACTGGAGGGCCATTTCCCCCTCGGTGTACTGATAGCGGGCGCCGGGGCGATAGCGGCGGGATCCCTCCAGTCCGGCGATGAGGAGTCCCCGGTGGTGGACCACACGGCCGTGCAAGTTCGCTCCCTTGGGGATGGGACGTTTTCCCGGCCAGCGGAGATGGGCCCCCATCGGATGATTCCCGAACACGTAGTAGAAGGGCACCTGCAGGGTGGTCGCCAGAAAATCCAGGTAATAATAGGGGAGATCGCCGCACGCCAGAATCAAATCCACCTCACCCACCACATCCCGCGCGTGCTCACCGTACAATTGGGGGACCACCTTATCCGAAACCGTCAAAATACGCACCATCGTCTCACCCTTACCGTGCCCTTCGTAAACACCGGCCGGAGACCCGGCTTGACAACATCCCGGCGGATATTATACCGTAAATCCGTGTGACGTAACGAGTCACGAGTAACGAGTAACCGAATGGCGGGGGAAGACAACGATTAACGATGGCTCTACTGAAAAAACTCAATTTGCGAAGGTGAATACCACTACATATAGTGCCTTGGAGGCCATTTAGCACTACATGTAGGGAGTCGTCGAGTCTCATACTACCTTTTTTCAGGGGAGCCAACGATTGACGATTAAC
>WGAA01000201.1 GCA_015489285.1 Anaerolineae bacterium
CCCCTAAATGTACCCCAACTTCTTCGCCTGATATCGCAACTCGTCACGGAAATCGGGGTGGGCGATGTTGATGAGGGCATTCACCCGCTGCCGGATCGTCTTCCCGTGCAGGTAGGCCACTCCGTACTCGGTCACCACATAATGAACGTCATTCCGTGTGGTCGTCACCCCTGCACCGGGCTTCAACGTGGCCACAATGCGGGAAATCGTCCCCCCCTTCGCGGTAGAAGGAAGGGCGATAATGGGCTTTCCCCCCTTGCTCCGAGCTGCCCCTCGGATGAAATCCACCTGTCCTCCCACCCCGCTGTAGAACTTGGGACCGATGGAATCGGCACACACCTGACCGGTGAGATCCACCTCGATGGCCGAATTGATGGCCACCATGTTATCGTTCTGAGCAATGACAAAGGGATCGTTCACGTAATCCGTGGGGTGGAACTCCACCATCGCGTTGTTATCCACGAAATCGTAAAGGCGCTGCGTCCCCAGGACAAAGCCCACGATGATCTTCCCCCGGTGGATGCTCTTGCGTTCATTGGTGATCACCCCCGCCTCCACCAATGTCACCACCCCGTCGGAGAACATCTCCGTGTGAATCCCCAAATCCTTCTTATCCCGCAAATACAGGAGCACCGCGTCGGGGATGCCACCGATACCCAGCTGAAGCGTTGCGCCGTCGGGGATGAGATCCGCGATGTGCTGGGCAATGCGCATCTGCACCTCCCCGGGGGATCCCTGGGGGAGTTCGGGCAGGGGATAGGAAACAGGTACGAAGTGGTCGATCTTGGACACGTGGATGAAGGAATCGCCCAGGGCTCGCGGCATCCGGTCGTTCACCTCCGCGATGACCACCTTAGCGGACTCCGCGGCCGGCTTCGTAATCCCCACCTCCACGCCAAAAGAACAGAACCCGTGCTCGTCCGGGGGCGAGACGTGAACCAGGGCCACGTCCAGGGGAAGCTCCCCGGAGCGGAAGAGGTCCGGGATCTCGCTGAGGAAGATGGGGGTGAAATCGGCTCGTCCCTCGTGGACCGCCCGGCGCACGTTGGCGCTGATGAACAACGTGTTCACCCGCAACTTGCCCTCCAGGTCGGGGCTGACATAATCCGCGTCCCCCACCGTCAACACCTGAACGATCTCCACGTTCTCCACCTCGCCCGCCCGAGCCCGACGCACCAGCGCGGCCAGCAATTTTTGGGGGACGGAACAGTTCCCCGTGAGAAAAACCCGCTGGCCCGACGTGATATGCTTTACGGCCTCCTCGGCCGTCGTCATCCGTTCGTGGTAAATCCGTTCCCAATATGGCATGGCGACTTTCGCCTCCTCAGCTCCCGTGCGTCCTCACGCGATGTCCCGCGGATGGGCACCATGTGTGGCGTAAAGTTCGCGCAGTGCGGGGTGTACGATCTGACCATCCCGCACGTTGATACCCCGAGCCAGGGCCGGGTGCTCCCGAATCGCCGCGTCCAACCCCATGTTGGCAATGGCACAGACGAAGGGAAGAAGGGCATTGCTGATCGCGTGGGTCGCGGTGCGCCCCACCACACCGGTGATGTTGGGCACGCAGTAATGAATCACCCCGTCGACGACATACGTGGGACTGGAATGGGTCGTGGGGCGACTCGTCTCCGCGGCGCCCCCCTGATCGATGGAGAAATCGATGATGACCGAACGCGGCCGCATGGTCTTCAACATCTCCCGTCGGACCACGATGGGGGCCCGGTACCCCGGCCGATACACGGCCAACAGGAGGACGTCCGCAAATTTCAGGACCTTGCGGATGTTGTGACGCGTCGCGCTCAACGTTACCACCCGATGAGGGCTCCGCTCCTCCAGGCGTTCCAGGGCCCGGTGATTGATGTCCAGGGCGTACACGGACGCCCCCGTGTTGGCGAAGGTGATAGCCGCCTCCGTGCCCACCGTCCCCGTGCCGATAATCACCACCTCCGCGGGGGCCACCCCCGTCACGCCTCCCAGGAGAATCCCCTTCCCTCCCGCATCGTTCTGCAAAAAACGGCTGGCAATGTGGGGGGCCAGACGCCCCGCCATCTTGCTAATGGGGTGCAAGACGGGCAAATACCCGTCGTCCTCCTCGATGGTCTCCAGGCCGATGACGGTCACCCGCCGCTCCAATAACGTCTCCAACTTGTTGGGATGGGCCGAAGCCAGGTGCATGAAGGCCATGAGGATCTGGCCCTCGTGGAGGAGCTCCAATTCCCCCTGCAGGGGGCGGGCCACCTTCACCACCAGCTCCGCCCGGTGATACACCTCCTCGGGCGAATACACCACCGTCGCGCCCGCGTCCAAATAATCCTGGTTCATGAAACCGGACCCCTCCCCTGCACCCCGCTCGACAAAGACCCGATGGCCCCTGCTGACCAGCTGGAACACCGCGGCAGGCGTCAGGGCGACCCGGTATTCCGACTCACGACGTTCTTTGGGGATGCCGATATCCATAAACCCCTCCTCTCTTTCCTCAACAGAACGCACCGGACCGGGGAACCCCCTCGGGTCCCCGCTGCACGTCCATTCTACCATGCCCCTTGGAGGGTGGGGTATGATCTGGGTTGGCGGACGGGAAAGTTACTTGCCGTAGACGGCCCGACGCAGATCCTCCCGGGAAGGAAGGGGGCCGAACACCTCGGGGGGATAGTAGCCTCCCGCGTTCCAGAAGAACCAGCCGTCCGCGGCCGCGTCCTCCGCGGCCAAGCGCTGGATCTGCATCCCCGCGACGGAGTACCCGTACCCCTGAAGCCAGGGACGCACCTTCGTGGGGGGCACCACCCGACGGCGTCCGATGCGCACCGAACGGGAGATCACCTCATACGGGTACGCGGACGGGTTCTCGTACCCCAGATTTCCCGGGCCGAACGTGCCGGGATACACCATCGGGCAGACGTAATCCACGTACGGAGCGATGTCCTTGACCCGCTGCCCGATGCCCATGTCCTCCTCCGGATCGACCCACACGGTCAGGCCGAAGACGTCGGCCGACGTGCGGATGTCGTAGCCACGCATACGGCGGTGGAAGCGCTCCATGAACGCACGCAAGGCCGCGGTCCGGTTCTCCCGCGTGTTCTCCTCCTGAAATTGGATGCGGCTGACAAAACCGTCCGAGGGGAAACGGACATAGTCCAGCTGGATCTCGTCGAAGCCCAGCCGGGCCACCTCCTCCAGGAGGGCCAGATTGTGCTCCCACACCTCCTCCCGGAAGGGATTGGCCCAGCCCAAACCTTCCCCATCCCGCCAGACCGTCCCATCCCGCTCCTTGACGGCCCATTCACTCTTCTGCGTGGCCAGGGGGTCGTCCTTGAAGAGGACGTAGCGGGCGATGGTGTAAATGCCCTTTTCGTGGAGGAGCGGAAGCGCCTTCTTCAGGTCCACCGCGGGTGAGGTGTAAAGGCCGAGCTCCCGGGCCAGGGGAACCCGACTGTCCCACGCGATGTGTCCTCGGTCCCCCTTGACGTCGATGACGACCGCGTTGAGGATGGGCGACCGTTCGACCAGGTTGATGAGGGCCCAGAAGTGCTTGGGCGCGAAGAGCAGATTGTAGGAGATGTAGATCCCCCGCGGTTCCACAGAGGCCAGCCGGGCCTCCACACACAGGGTCGTGGGACACGGGGTCACCCGGTGAGCCCGTCCCAGCTGTTCGGGGGTGGCGGACCACTTGGGATACGGGCCCAGCGTCTCCAGGGTCCACAGCCCCGTGTAATAGCCGGCAAGGCGGATTTCCAGGGGGCCCTGCGGGGGAACGGGGAGGAAGACGAATCCCCGCGAATCCGTGCGCGCCTCCACCCCTCCCGCGCGCACGGGCACCGCGGCCAGAGGGAACCCCCGACGGTCGTACACCCGCACCAGAAGCCCCGAGGCCGCGGTGACGTAGGAGGATACCCGGTCGGGGGAGGGCCAGGGCGGCGGCGCAAGGGCTTGAGTGGTGGGAGGGGTTGGCG
>WGAA01000202.1 GCA_015489285.1 Anaerolineae bacterium
CGTACCTGGAGCCGAACGGACAGGCTGTAGAGGAACGCATGGCGTATGTGTACACCCTCTTCCCCGTCCTCAAGGAACGTCGCCGCCAAATCGCCCGTACCCTGAGCGGCGGCGAACAGCAGATGCTGGCCATCGGCCGGGCCGTGATGCATAACCCGAAACTGCTCATCGTCGATGAAGTGAGCATGGGGCTGGCCCCCGTGCTGGTGGATACGGTGTTCGAGGCCCTGTGCCACCTGAAGGAGGAGGGCGTATCCATGCTCATCGTGGAGCAGAACGCCCACGAAACGTTGAACGTGGTGGACCGGGGGTACGTATTAGAGAATGGAAGGGTCGTGTTGGAAGGCACCGCGGAGGAACTGCGTCGCGACCCCCGCGTCCAGGCCGCGTATTTGGGAGGATGAGAGACATGATGCGTGATGCGTGATACGTGATGCGTGATGCGTAATGCGTAAGTGGCCGGGTTTAGGTGAAGATGTCTTTGCCAGGGCCATCTCGTTCTGAGAATGACGAATTACGTTTTACGCGTTGCGTATTCACCTATTCATCTACTTGTGTCACAAAGCAGCTCCTTACGCACAGTGCTTAAGAAAGGAGGCTCACCATGGCCGTAAAGGAAATTCCCGTCGTCCGCGCACCGCGCGGGACGAAATTGACCTGCGCTAACTGGCAGATTGAGGCCCCCTACCGGATGATCCAGAACAACCTGGACCCGGAGGTGGCCGGTGACCCCGCCAACCTCATCGTCTACGGCGGTCGTGGTAAGGCCGCCCGCAACTGGGAATCCTTCTTCGCCATCCTGGAGACCCTGAAGAACATGAAGCCCGACGAGACCCTCCTCGTCCAGTCGGGGAAGCCCGTGGCCGTGTTCGAGACCCATGAACTGGCCCCGCGCGTGCTCATCGCCAACTCCAACCTGGTGCCCAAGTGGGCCACCTGGGAGGTGTTCGACGAACTGGAGCGCAAAGGGCTGATCATGTACGGTCAGATGACCGCGGGCTCCTGGATTTACATCGGCACTCAGGGCATCCTCCAGGGGACGTACGAGACCCTGGGCGCGGCCGCGCGCAAGCACTTCGGCTCCAGCCTGAAGGGGAAGTGGGTCCTCACCGCGGGCCTGGGCGAGATGGGCGGCGCTCAGCCACTGGCCATCACCATGAACGAGGGCGTGGGCCTCATCGTCGAGGTGGACCCGCGGCGCGCGGAACGTCGCCTCAAGTTGGAGCAGGTGGACGAGATCGTGGAGGACCTGGACGAGGCCCTGCGCCGGGTGGAGCAGTACCTGAAGGAGGGCAAGGCCCGCTCCATCGGCCTCATCGGCAACGCGGCTGAAGTCTTCCCCGAGATCGCTCGGCGCGGCATCGTGCCCGACGTGGTGACGGACCAGACGCCCGCGCACGACCCGCTCATGTACGTGCCCAAGGGGATGAGCGTGTTCGAGGCCGAGGAGCTGCGCCAGAAGGACCCGGAGACGTATGTCAAGCTGTCCAAGGAGAGCATGGCCGTCCACGTGGAAGCGATGCTCCAGTTCCTGCACAACGGCGCGGTGGTGTTCGATTACGGCAATAACCTGCGCCAGCAGGCTTACGACATGGGGGTGACCGACGCGTTTGCCTACCCCGGCTTCGTGCCCGCGTACATCCGTGACCTGTTCAGCGAGGGCAAGGGGCCCTTCCGCTGGGTGGCCCTTTCCGGCGACCCCAAGGACCTGTACCGCACGGACCAGGCCATCCTGGAACTGTTCCCGGAGAACGAGCACCTGCGCCGCTGGATTACGATGGCCCAGAAGAAGGTCCGCTTCCAGGGGCTGCCCGCACGCATCTGCTGGCTGGGCTACGGCGAGCGGGACAAGGCCGGGCTCTACTTCAACGAACTGGTGCGCAAGGGGGAGATCAGCGCGCCCATCGTCATCGGTCGTGACCACCTGGATGCGGGCTCGGTCGCCAGCCCGAATCGGGAGACCGAGGGTATGAAGGACGGGTCCGATGCGATCAGCGACTGGCCCATCCTGAACGCGCTGCTCAACGCAGTGGCCGGTGCGACGTGGGTGTCCTTCCACCACGGCGGTGGTGTGGGCATGGGCTACAGCCAGCACGCGGGGCAGGTCGTCGTCGCGGACGGCACGGACCAGGCCGAATGGCGGCTGGCCCACGTCCTGCGCACCGACCCCGGCCTGGGCGTCGTCCGCCACGCGGATGCGGGGTACGACCTCGCCATCGAGACAGCGAAGAAGATGGGCATCAAGATGCCGATGTTGAAGTAAGGGCGCATGGCTGTGCGCCCTTGTAGGGGGCGTATGGCTGTGAGTCCCCATAGGAAGCGCATAGCCGTACGCCCCGCGTTGGTACGCTGATCGTCCACCCCTGGGGCTTCAGCGGTCCTCGTCCTGTATCATGCCCCAGGGGTCGAAGTCGATGGCGTCCGGGTTGTGGCGGTCCAGATACCAGCGCCAGGGGTTGTAGAGGATGTAGCGCCGGATGGCGTTCAACGCGCGTTGGGTGCGGATGATGTGTTCGTAATAGTTGCGTTGCCACACCCGCGCGCCGGGGGTGCCGCGGTGGGCGTTGATGCGTTTGGTCACCGCGGATTTGAACCCGGCAACAAACGAACCCAACGAACGTGGTGGACGGTGCAGGGGCGCACGGCCGTGCGTCCCTGCACCGCGGCCGGTCGCCCCGCCATGCGCCCCATGGCCGGTGACCCCACCATCGTCCGTTTCCACAATCCACACGATGCCGTGGATGTGGTTGGGCATGACCACGAACTCGTCGGGGAACAATTCGATTTCGGCGCGGATTTCCGCGGAACGGAACCATTCCTCCCGCACGATTTCCCCAAACACGTTCAACACCATTTCCCCGTCCACCACGCGGCCGAACAGATGCCCACAACGGTGGGTGCAAATGGTGAGGAAATACGCCCCAGGCCGGGTGTAATCATACCCCCGCAACCGGATGGACCGCCGGTGATGTTTTTCCGGATCGTATGGCATGGATGTACTCCTTTGTTGGGGCGACCGGCCGGGCGTCCATCAGGGCGCACAGCCGTGCACCCCTACGATACTTTCTCCAAATTCCCCCGCACGATGCGGATGCGCGGACGGTGATCTGTGGAACGTTCATAGGGCCCTCGACATGCGTTTCAGGGTGTAACTCGAGTATAGCACGGGTATAGGGGATTCCCGAAGTCCCGGATTCGGCCCCCGGGGAGCCGCTGCGGGCTCAGACGTAATTGCGGATGACCAGCTCGGTCACGGGGCCTCGGCTCGCGCCGCGGGCGCTGATGTTCCTCCGGGCCCACACCCGCCGGACGTGAAACGTCCTGTAAAGGGACCAGACGAGGGGGGTGTCGCTGTTGGAGAGCATGAAGAGCACCCCGCGACGGTCCAACGTCCGGCAGAGCGCGGCCAGCCGGCGCTGGTCCTCCTCGCCGAATCCGTCCTTGGTGTAGGCGGTGAATTTGGCCGTGGACGAACGGGGGACGTATGGCGGGTCCAGGTAGACGAAATCCCCGGCCTGGGCCAGGGCGAGGGCTTCCTCGAAGGGAGTTACTGCGAGGCGTTGCGCGTAGTGTTGGAGAACTCGGGCGGCGCGGCGCAGGGCATCGGGGATGAAGAGCGCGGGACGGGCGTACCGACCCCAGGGGACGTTGAAGTGGCCGCGGCGGTTGGTGCGGTAGAGGCCGTTGTACGCGGTCTTGTTCAGGAAGTAAAAGCGCACGGCCCGTTGCAAGGGGGACCACGTGGAGAAGTCCGGGGAGCGGTCCGCGTTTCGCCAGGAGTAGTACAACGCCTTACGCCCCGCCTCATCGGCCTGCTCGTACATCTCGGCCAGGGAGCGGACCGCGTCGATGAACTCCTCCGTCCGGTCTCGGAGCACCCGGTAGAAGATAATGAGGTCCGGGTTCATGTCCGAGAGGTAGGCCGGGACATCGCGCGCGGGGGCGAGGTAGAAGAAGACCGCCCCTCCGCCCAGGAAGGGTTCGTGGTACCGGGCAAAGGAGGGAGGGAACAGGGGGATGAGGTGGGGCAACAACTGCCCCTTTCCCCCGGCCCATTTGAGCACGGGTACGGTGGGTTTCAGCAATACGGGATCGGACTGCACCGTGGACATCACCGTCCTCCCAGAACTCCCGGGGATTCGCCGCCGCGGGTCACGCGGGGCCGCCGTCGGGCTTTCGGCCGAGGAACACCGCCCGATCCGCAAGCCCCGCCTCGTCGTAGAAGACCTCCAGCCCCGCGGACCGCAGCGCGTCCTCGTACTCCTCCCGGGTGAAGAGGCCCAGGCGGTGTCGCTCCTCGAAGGAGTGAATCCCCTCCCGGTCTGCCACCACGAAGTGGAAGCGGATGTCCGAAATCCGGCCGTGAACGCGCGTCACCCCCACCTGCACGATGTGCCCCTCCGGCGTTTGGGCCACGGCCACGTGCGTCCGCCCGTCCTCGATGTCCTCCGGTCCCAGCCAGGGCTCGAGGACCAGGACGCCCCCGGGGGCCAGGTGGCGGGCCATGGTCGCCACTGCCTGTCGCAAGCCCTCCACGGTCTCCACGTAGCCGATGGAGCCGAAAAGGCACGTGACCACGTCATAGAAGGCGCCCAGGTCGAAGGTGCGCATGTCCCCCAGGTGGAAGGGCACATCGGGCAGTTTCTCCCGGGCCACGGCCAGCATGGCCTCACTGGCGTCCAACCCCTCGACCCGGTAGACCTCCCGCAAGTAGCGCAGGTGCTCCCCCGTACCGCACGCCACGTCCAATAGCCGGTTGCCCCCGCTCCTCCCGTACCGTCGGACCAGCCGGTGCAGGCGGCAGGCCTCCCGCTCGTAATCCTTCCCCTGGGCCAGGTAAATGGCGTCGTAGTAGCGGGCAAAGTTCCCGTACACCATGGGCGTGTCTCCTCCCCGTTACCTCATCACACCAAAGCGCTTGCCGGGAAAGTCGAGGATGATCTGGGTGTCCCAAAAAGGCGCGTTGCCCATCAACCCCCCAACGTCATAGCGACGGAGGAACGCACTCCAACCGGGATCGGTCCGGTAGTACACCAGGGGCACGTCCAGAGGACGGTCTCCCAGGGTCAGGGATACGCGCGGGCGCGCACCGTACACGGTCAAGATCTTGCCCCAGGCGGGGATGGGCAAGGTGTCCTCGACCTCCCGGTCCGTCCACACTTCCCAGTGCGCATCGTCGGTGATGAGGTGGAAGATGCTGCTCCCCGTGTCGAAGGCCATCCACAGGGGGCGGCCATCCAGGTGAATTTGCAGGAGGATAAGACCGTGTTCGGTGACCCGCAAGGGCACCCATTGCGCCTGCGCCTCCCATTCCGGGGGGACTTCCTCCAGGCGGGAGAGACGTTGCCCCGGGTAATCGATGGCGAGCACGGCTCCGCCCACGAAATCCGCGCCTATGGTGCCCAGGTTCAGGTGTCCCTCCTGGTTGGGTTCGGAGTCACCGAAATCCGAGAACCAGATCAACCCCTTATCCAGCGTCCACGGCCCCACCCGAAGGGCAAGGTCGAGCACGGGGTAGGGTTGGCCGTTGAGGATGGCCTGACGGTCGGGCAGAAGGTGGGTCTCTATGCGTGCTTGTTGTTCCGGAGTGAAGGTCCGGCCGTAGAGCATGGACCTGGGCGCGCCCAGGTCGAACTGGTACCACCCGGACAGGTCATCCAGCGCGGGCAGCACCCCCTCCACGTACATGGCCGCGTGGGGGAAGTAGCGGTCCCCCAATGTCTCTCCCTCCCAAATGAAAGGCTCCCAGAAGACGGTCGTCATGGGTGCACTCTCCTCTTTTGATGTGTTCTTCGAATTCCGAGCGTCCCGGGGGACCGAGTAGGGGGGCTCACCTTAGGGGACGTCTTCCCCTTCCGGGCGGCTGATGGGCGCGACCCGAGCGCGACACAGGGCGATGAGGTCCTTCACCCGCAGGCGGATGTTCAGCCCGCGCTGTCCACCGGAGATGTGGATTTCGTCGAACGCCAGGGCTTGCTCGTCCAGCCAGACCTGGAAGCCGCGGTTGAGCAGGGCCAACGGCGAGATTCCCCCAACCTGAAGCCCGGTCAACCGTTCGGCCTCCTTTTGGGTAGCCAGGCGGACCTTCTTTTCCCCCACGGCCTTGGCCAGGGCCTTGGGGTCCACCCGGGCCGTTCCCGGAACCACGGCCAGGATGGGCTTCCCGCCGGCGGGCCGGACCACCACGATGGTCTTGAACACCCGTTCCGCGGGGACCCCAAGACGGCGGGCCGTTTCCACCGCGCCCAACTTCTCCGGTGGCAACGCGTAGGCCGTGTACGGGATGCCGCGTTTGTCCAACATGCGGGTGACGTTGTTCGTCGGTTTTTTGCGATCTTTCATGGCGCGAGATGGGCTACTGCTCCCTTTGGCCTCCTGAATCCCCCGTTGTGCGGGTTATACCACGGCTGGGTCGAACCGTCAAAGCGCCTTTCTCGACGAAAGGTCGCTGGGCATGGGAGATTGTACCGCCATCGGCCGTCGCGCCCTGTTCGATCCACGGCAGGTCCATGAATCGTCGGAGTCGGGTGTGGTTTTCGCGTCGCGGCCTGCACCCCGTTCACGGAGGTGGGGAGGGCCCCTCCTTCAGGGGGATGTAGGGGATGAAGGTGTTGTGAGGGGGTTGCGGTGTGGGCGTAGGCGTCGGTGTGGGCGTGTTCGTCGGTGTGGGGGTTGGCGTCGCAGTCGGTGTAAGGG
>WGAA01000203.1 GCA_015489285.1 Anaerolineae bacterium
TCGGGGAACACCGCTGGGAAGTCACCATCGTCGCCTACGACTACCTGGGTGAACTCTCCCTCATCACCGGACTCCTCTTCATCCACGGCTTCAACATCATCGAAGGACACGTCTTCACCTACGAACGGGATCCGGCCCGTGAAGAACGGCCCAAAATCGTGGACGTCTTCATTGTCCAACCCATCGAGCGGGAAAACGTCGAAGGACGATGGGAAGCCTACGCCCGGGACCTACGCGACCTCCTCCGTCGGCTCCACCGGGGCGCCCGAGAAGACGTCCAGGGAGAAATCGCCACCCGCTTTGCCCACGCCCTCACCCGGCACCCCGAAATCACCGACATCCTCTACCCCGTGGACATCGACATCACCGCCTCCGAACGCTACACCCTCCTGCGCATCCACGCCACGGACACAGTAGGGTTCCTCTACGAGTTCACCAACGCGCTGGCCCTCCAGGACATCTACATCGCCCGCGTAACCGTGCGCACCCAGGGCACCTGGGTCGAAGACATCCTCTGGATCACCGACCGTCAGGGGAGAAAGATCGACGACCCGCAACGACAACAGGAACTGCGCGCCCTCACCGTCCTCGTCAAACACTTCACCCACCTCCTCCCTCGAGCCCCCGACCCCAAGGCCGCGCTCATCCACTTCCGACAATTCCTGGGCGAACTCCTCCGGCGCCCCCACTGGCTCGACGACCTCACCTCCCTGCAACGCCCTGCGGTCCTGCGCACCCTGGCCCACCTCCTGGGCGTCAGCGAATTCCTGTGGAACGACTTCCTTCGCCTCCAATACGAACACCTCTTCCCCCTGCTTCAAGAAGCGGACACCCGCATCCACCGCAAGAGCAAAGCCACCCTCTGGTTCGACCTGCAAAGCAGCCTCCAACACCTCCAGGGCGCGGCCGCCCGGGACGCCCTCAACGCGTTCAAGGACCGGGAGATGTTCCGCATCGACATGCGGTACATCCTGGGGGACACGGACATCGATGGCTTCGCGGAAGAACTCTCCGACCTGGCCGAAGTCGTCATCCACGCCGCGGTCGACCGAATATACCGGGAGCTCGTCGCCCAACACGGAGAACCCACCCTGGCCGACGGCACCTCCTGTCCCTTCACCGTCTGTGCCTTGGGCAAACTGGGAGGACGGGAAATGGGCTTCGCCTCGGACGTGGAGCTCATGTTCATCTACAAAGGGGGAGGAAGAACGCGGGGACCCCGTCCCATCAGCAACGCGCGCTTCTTCGAACGCCTGGTCCGGGAATTCCTCAACACCGTGAGGGCAAAGCGGGAGGGGGTGTTCGAAATCGACCTGCAACTCCGCCCCTACGGCAAGGCAGGAAGCCTGGCCGTCCCCCTACGCCTCTTCGAAACCTACTTCCAACCCGGGGGACCTGCGTGGCCCTACGAACGTCAGGCCCTCCTCCGCCTCCGGGCCATCGCGGGGGACGAAGCCTTCGGCCGGGAGGTGGAGGCCCTGCGGGATAGCCTCATCTACACGGGCGCCCCCTTCGACGTGGACGCGATGCGGGCCATGCGAGAACGCCAACTCCGCCACCTGGTCAAAGGGGGACACATCAACGCCAAATACAGCCCCGGCGGCCTGGTGGACATCGAATACCTGGTGCAGGCCCTGCAGCTGACGTACGGCAGCCCCTACCCGGAACTGCGCACCCCAAACACGTCGGAAGCCCTCACCCGTCTGGCCCAACTGGGCATCCTGGACCGGGAGGACGCCCGCCGCCTCCGACAGGCCCACCGCTTCCTGCGACGCCTCATCGAAGCCCTGCGGGTCGTTCGGGGGCAGGCCCGGGATGTCACCGTGCCCCCACCGGACTCGGAGGCCTTCCTCTTCCTGGCCCGGCGCATGGGCTACGGGGACGATACGGCCGCGCTCCGCCGCGACCTGGAAGAGCACATGAACTTCGTCCTGGCCCTCCAGGAACGCATCCTCTAACCCGTCTCCTCCCCGCGGGCCGCATCGCAGCGTTCCCGCAACACACACACCTCGCATCGGGGCCGACGCGCCTTGCACACCTCCCGCCCGTGCCGGATGAGATTCAGGTGAAGGGGATAATACCATTCGGGCGGGACCAGCGTCTCCCATATGGCCCGGATCTGGCGCGTCGTCGCCTTGGGGGGCGCGATCCCCAACCGCTTGCTCACCCGGCTCACGTGCGTGTCCACGGGGAAAGTCGGGCGCTGAAAGTTGAACAGCAACACAATGGACGCCGTCTTATGGCCGATGCCCTTGATGTCGGTCAGCCAGGCCTCGGCCTCCTCCGTACTCATCTTCTCCAGAAAACTCAGGTCGAAATCCCCCCGCTCCTCCCACAACTTGCGCAGAATCGCCTGAATGCGCGGCCCCTTCTGATTCCCCAGGCCGGCCGGTCGCACCGCCTCGATGACCTCCTCCACGGGCGCGGTCATGACCGCCTCCCACGTGGGGAAGCGCTCTCTCAACCGCCGGAACGCCTGCAACGCGTTGCGGTCCGTGCTGTTCTGGGCCAGCGTCGTAATGATGAGCTCCTCCAGGGGAGGATAGTGGGGACGCCAGTCGGGCTCCCCGTAATGCTCCAAAAGCCGGTAATAGATCCATCGGGCCTTCTCCCGCAGCTCGGGCAAGCGCGCCCGCACCTCCTGCGGGAGGTACGGTTCGTTGTGGGGAGCAATGGAGATGTCCGGTTCGCTCATCGCTCCTCCGAGAAGACCTCCTGCAACACCTCGTTGACCTCCTCCGGGTCGAACGCATTGGGGTCGAAGGGCTCATCCCCCCACCAGTCCACAAAATGCTCGTGATCGGGATGTTCCGGGTTGTTGAGCGCCTCCAGGAAATGGTAATACCCCCACATGCCTCCCACATCCTCCGGAGGAGCGGCCCGGCGTCCCCCAATGCACTGGGGATAGCGCTGCCCCGGTTGCGGAGGAAAAACGTCTTCGACCTTGATGACGTGTTCCCACCAATCACCGAAATCGTAAATGTATGTGAACTGCTTGCCGGGTGGAGGGGCGACTTCCTGCAAGGTGACCCGACTCTCGTCATACACATCGTCCAGCTGGAACCTGGCAGAGGAGTAACTCTTTCCCCCGATCTCGAACTCGTGAAGGTGATCGTCCTCCCACCCCATGACGATCTGGATGATCTCGTGCAAGTCCTCCAGGGTCATGGACCCCGGCACGAGCACCCGCCGCCAGATGGGGGGCTTACTGTGGCGCAGAGTGATCTTCAACTGGTATATCCGATCTGACTGGTCCGACTGATCCGACAAGAATCTCCTTCGGCGCATTCGTCCACCTCCTCGATTCACTTGATACCTGTATGGACAAAACTCTGGATAAACCGTCGCTGGAAGATGAGGAAAGCCAGGAACAGGGGCCCGGCGACGATGAGGGTCGCGGCCATGAGCAACGACCAGCGCGCGCCGATCTCCCCCAATTGGGTAAAACGAACCAGCCCCACGGTCAACGGTCGGCTCCGTTCGGTGAGGGTGACCACCAGGGGCCAGAGGAACTCGTTCCAATGCCAGGTGATCGATGAAAGGGCGAACGCGACCAGGGAGGGCATGGAGGGCGGCAGGTACACGTGCCGCAACAGTTGCCACCAGTTGCACCCGTCGATGACCCCCGCGTCCACCAGATCCCGGGGGATGCCCAGGAAGGCCTGACGCATGAGGAACATGCCGAACGCGGAGCCGAAGTAGGGCAGGGCGACCGCGAACCAGGTATCGAACACGCCCAGCCGTCGGATGGTGGCGAAGTTCGGGGCCAGCAACGCGGTGGTGGGAATCATCAGCTGAAGCAGGATGAAGAAGAAGAGGAACCGCTTGCCGGGGAAGGTGTAGTTCACGAAGGCGAACGCGGCCATCGTGATGGTGACGACCTGCACGGAGAGGATGATGGTGACAATGGCGATGGTGTTGATGTAATAGCGGGCAAAGGGAGCCAGGGACCAGGCCTTCCGGTAGTTCTCCAGCGTCAGGTGACTCCCAAACCACACATCCCCCCGTCCCAGAGGCTCGGCCGCCGGTCGGAAGGAGACGACGATGGCCCAGAGGATGATGCTCGCCCACCCCAGGGCCCACACGACCGTCACCAGGGTGACCAGGGCAGAGGCGATTCGACTGCGCCAGTTCTTCCTTCCCGCGTGTTCAACCAACATCGGCCCCTCCCCGTTCCGAAACCAGGAAATTGGACACGGTGAACAGGAGGAGAACCAGGACGAGGATGACGGTCAACGCGGAGGCACGGCCCACATCCTGGTACTCGAAGCGCACCTGCCACAACCAGTAGAGGAGTGTCGTGCTGGCCATGCCCGGTCCCCCGTGGGTGAGCACGAAAATGTGGTCCACCGTCTGAAAGGCGCTGATGAAGGCAATGGTGGAGATGAACAAGGTCGTGCGCTTGAGCAGGGGGAGGGCGATGTAGAGCAAGGATTGCCACCAGGAGGCGCCGTCCAGCGCGGCGGCCTCGAACACGTCGGTGGGCAGACTTTGCAACCCCGCCAGGTAGAAGATCATGTAATACCCCGCGTTCTTCCACAAGGCCACGATCATCACCGCGAGGAGGGCCAGATTCGGGTTCGCGGTCCAGTTCTGGGGCCCCCGATACCCCAGGAATTCCAGCGCGGTGTTGAAGAGCCCATAATCCGGGGTGAAGAAGAACATCCAGATGGTCGCCGCGCTGACCATGGGAAGGATGGTGGGGTAGAAGAAGGAGAGGCGCAACAGGCCGATGGCCCGCAAGCGGCGGTTGAGCAGGAGGGCCAGGACGAAGGCCAGCCCAATGCTCAGGGGAACCGTCCCCAGCACGTAGATCACCGTGTTCAGCAGGACTTTGTGGAAATCCGGGTCGGTGAGGAGGTGCGCGTAATTCTGCAATCCCACGAAGGTGGGTTCTCGGAATTTTGCGATGTTCAACCGTTGCCGGAAGAAGCTCTTGTACAGGGCCAATAGGGTGGGCCATGCCGTGAACAAGGCCACGAAGAAGAGGGTGGGCGAAAGTAGCACGTAGGGTAACAGCGGGAGCCGCCGCGTCCGAGTTGTGCTCATAGCCGAACTCCTGTGAAAAGGGGTCGGAGATCGACGGGATGGGCGATTTCCCCGTCCCCCGACCTCCGGCCCCTTGATGGGAATCTCGAGCGCATTACTTGAACGGCGCCAGGGCTTTCTCGGCTTCCTCTTGCGCTTTCTTCATGGCCTCTTCCGGGGACATCTCCCCGTTGTACGCGGCCTGGAGGTATTTGTGGAAGATGTTGCGCACTTCGCCCAGGTTTTGGGTGGAGAATTCCTTCCCCGCGTACTGGAGCATATCTCGAATGGTCGCGGCCTGGGGCACCTTCTGCAGGTGTTCCTTCATGGCCGGCGTGTCGTATGCCGCGCTGCGGGTGGCAATGTACCCCGTGTGGATGCTGAAGTCGGCCACGTACTTGGGTTGGGTCAGGAACTTGATGAACTCGAAGGCGGCATCCCGTTGTTCTTTGGGCGCGCCTTTGAGGATGTAGAGGTTCCCCCCACCGGGGACGGTGGCGTAGGTGCCCGGTTTGTGCCCGGGGGCAGCCATGACCCCGACTTCGAAATTCGCCTGTTTCAGGATACCGGCCAGGCTCCCGCTGGAGTGCATGATCATGGCCGCGGCTCCCTTGGCAAACTCGCCCGGTGCTTGTCCCCAATTGGCCTGCACGCCCTCCGGCATGGCCTTGTACTTGTGGGAGAGGTCGATGTAGAACTGAACGGCTTCCACCACCCGGGGGTCGTCGAAGTAGACTTCCGTGGGGTCGTCCCCGACGATGTTGCGGCCGTTACCGATGGCCAGGGGCTGGAAGAGCCAGTAGGGCCAACCCGACGGGTAGAGCATTCCCCAGCGGACGACTTTGTCCCCTTCGCGCTGGGTGAGCTTGCTGGCCGCCTCGGCCCAGCTTTCCCAACTGTCCGGGGCTTTCAAGCCGGCTTCTTTGAACAGCGTCTTGTTGTAGTAGAGGGTGACGACGCTGCGCTGGAAGGGGAGGCTCCATAACTTACCGTCGTAGCGGGAGTTCTCCAGAAATGCGGGGATGAAGTCGTTAAGGTACGCGTCCTTGTCGGACATGGCGTTCAGGTAGTCATCCAAGGGCACGATGAGGTCCGCGTTGATGAGGTCGTAGAGGTCCACGGCCAGCATTACGGCCAGGGCAGGCGGCTTTCCGCCTCCCTCCACGGTCGTCTGGATCGTCGTTTTCACATCGCCGTACCCACCGGAGAAGATGGGTTTTACCGTAATATTGGGGTGTTCCTCGTGGAAGGCGTCGGCATAGCCCTGGAGGATTTTGGCGATGGGGGCATCCACGGCTACGGGGTAATACACTTCGATGGTCACCGCCTTGGCCTTTTCCGGGGCCTGAGTGGGGGCCGCCGTCGCCTGAGGCTGGGGTGTAGGTGTGGCCTTCGGCGCGCACCCGGCCACGATCAGCAACATCACCAACACCAACCCTAGAACCACATACCGTCGACCGTTCATCGTTCAACTCCTTTCCTTGTGTTTTGCGTACACCCAAGCAGTCCATTATACCGCAACGGGCGGGAAGGGGGAAGA
>WGAA01000204.1 GCA_015489285.1 Anaerolineae bacterium
ACGCATTACGCATCACGCATTATGTCGTCAGGCCAAGCTGCGCCTCCAGTGCCGACGTCCTCACCGACGCCTGACGCATGACGAATGACGTTACGCATCACGCATCACGTTGCCGGAGCCCAGGTGCGCCTATAGCGCCGACGTCCTCACCCGCGCCTGACGCATGACGTATGACGTATGACGTTACACATCACGCATCACGCATTACGTAGTCAAGCCAAGCCACGCCTGCAGAGCCAACTTCCCCTTAGCGTACGACGCATGACGAACGACGCCTGACGCCCCGGCTTCGAGCGACGCGAGTTCTTTGACACAGGGTCCTCCTGGGGGTACAATAGGGCCGATACCGGCCACATACACACGGGGACGG
The DNA here is from genome assembly GCA_015489285.1 of Anaerolineae bacterium. Lineage (GTDB taxonomy): Bacteria > Chloroflexota > Anaerolineae > JAADDB01 > JAADDB01 > JAADDB01. The sequence continues at coordinate 371 of WGAA01000204.1, forward strand.
GAAGGGCGTCCCCGTGCATTCTGTTTCGTAAACGGCGGCGCGGTCCCGGCTCAAGAAGTCGAACTCTGCGCACAAGAGGAGTGGTAGACACCCAATGACTCTGAACGATGTCGTCTTGACGCCGATTCTACCGGAGGCCATCCTTCTCCTCACCGCTATCCTCATCCTGCTCATCGACACCTTTTTGGGCGACAAACGATGGCTTACCTGGATCGGGTTGGCGGGGGTGGTGCTCGCGGGGGTGAGCGCATACCGGTTGGCCCTGTCCGAACCCGTTTCCTTCCAGGGGATGGCCGTTTCCGATCATTACACCGCGTTCTTCCGCATGGTTATCCTCACCGCGACCGCGCTCGGGCTCCTGGTGGCTTTGAATTGGTTGGACGCGCACGGGGAGCAGCAGGGGGAGTACAATGCCCTGCTCCTGCTGGCGGCCATCGGCATGATGCTCATGGCCGCCGCGACGCATCTGCTCACGGTGTTCGTCGCGCTAGAGCTCCTTTCCCTGAGCCTGTACATTCTGGCGGGGTTCGAGCGGGAGCGGGCCACATCCGCGGAGGCCGCGCTCAAGTACCTCCTCCTGGGCGCGTTTTCCAGCGCCATCTTCCTCTACGGCATGGCGTTGATGTACGCGGCGACGGGGGCTTTGGACTTCGCGGGGATCCAACAGGGGGCGACGATGAGCCCCTTGTTCCTGGTCGCGGTGGGGCTGCTCATCGTGGGCTTTGGGTTCAAGGTGGCCGCGGTGCCCTTCCACATGTGGACGCCCGATGTGTACCAGGGGGCCCCGACCCCGATTACCGCGTTCATGTCCGTGGGCGCGAAGGCCGCGGGCTTTGCCGCTTTCGTCCGGCTGTTCGTGGGCGTCCTGGGGGTGGAGAAGGTGACGTGGGTGCCGGTGCTGGCCGCCCTCGCCGTCCTGACGATGACGGTGGGGAATCTGGCGGCACTGCGCCAGGTGAGCCTGAAGCGGATGCTGGCGTACTCCTCCATCGCCCACGCGGGGTACGTCCTGGTGGGGTTGAGCGCGGCCAACAGCACCGGGGTCGCGGCCGTTCTCTTCTACCTGTTCGCCTACGCGTTCATGAACATCGGCGCCTTTGCCGTAGTCATCGCGCTGGAACGCCAGGGCGAGGGGGACGTGACCTTGTCCCAGGTGCGGGGTCTGGCGCACACCCATCCCCTCCTCGCAGGAGCGATGGCGATTTTCATGTTCAGCCTGACGGGCATTCCGCCCTTTGCCGGGTTCTTCGGCAAACTGTACCTCTTCCAGGCGGCCGTCCAGGCGAATCTGACGTGGTTGGCCCTCGTGGGGGTCCTCAATTCGGCCCTTTCCGCGTACTACTACCTCAACGTCACGGTACAGATGTACATGGCCAAGGAGGAGACGCCGCCCCGGTTGCACTGGCGCCCCGTGTTGGGTCTGGTCGCGGCCATCGGCGTTCTCTTCGTCATCGCCATCGGGATCTTTCCCCAGGTATGGCTGGGGTTGGCCAAGTTGGGGATGCTGGCCTTGCTGGGGTAAGGTGGGGAAGATGAAAAAAAGGCGCCGGGTTCACGCCCGGCGCCTTTTTTGTTGCCTCGCTCAGGGGATGATGAGGCGCTGACCCACGTAGATGAAATCGGGGTTGGTCAGGTGGTTGGCTTCCACCAGGGCCTCTACCGTGGTCCCGTAGCGGGCGGCGATGCTGCCCAGGGTTTCTCCCCGCTTGACGATGTGGTAGCGCACGTTTTGGGCGTGGGTGGGCGCGCAGGGGACGCGGAGCTTTTGGCCCACGTAGATGAAGTTCACGTTGGCAATGGCGTTCGTTTTCGCCAGCCAGCGCACGGTGGTCCCAAAACGTTGGGCGATGGCGCCCAACGTGTCCCCCGCCTTGACGGTGTAGGTGCACAGGCCGCCCTCCCCCTGGGCTTCGGGCGGGGCGAGTACCAGTTTCACCTCGTCGATGTTCGTATCCAGTTCCCGGTTGGGTGTGGGCCACTTCTTCCACGCCCGGATGAAGAGGGTCACCCGGCGGGAGGGAGCGACGAAGCGCGCTTTGTAGTCGAGCATGGGGCCGGGGGAGGTGCGCAGGTAGAGGCTCTCCGGCGGCCAGGGTACGGTGACCCACTTCTTCACCTGGGTCCAATCGGAGGTGGCCCCTTCGGCCAGCCCCCACTGGACTCGATAGCGGTAGGGGTCCTCCCGGGGATGGGGGGCTTCTTCCCGTTGCATTCCGGAGAAGCAGAGTTCGTAGGTGGCCCCGGGGGTGAGCCCGTCGATGGTCTGGTAGATGCCCGCGTAGCGGTTGGCGTCCGCGGGGACGTGGCCGTATGTGTTGATTTCGATGAGCTGGCTGTGTTTTCCGGCTTTGACGACGGGAGGCCACGTGTCATCGTAAAAGCCGTAGGTGCTGCGGCCTCCGTTGGTGAACCATCCCCATCCTTTGGCCACGGCGTCGTCCACGAACCCCTGCTCGAAGTCACCGTTGTACACCAGGTTCTTCCCCTGGCACGCCTCCGC
>WGAA01000205.1 GCA_015489285.1 Anaerolineae bacterium
AGACGATGGGGATCTCGCCGATGCGGAACCCCTGGGCCTGGCAGCGGTAAAGAATTTCCAGCAGATAGGAGTATCCATCGGCCCGAATCGTTTCCGGCCGCACGGCCTCCAGAACATAGCGACGATAGGCCCGAAAGCCCGCAGTACAGTCATGAGCCGACAGGCGGAGAAAGGTGCGGGCGATCCAATTGGCTCCTCGACTGAGGAGTCGCCGCTTCACCCCCCAATGACGGGTCCCCCCACCGGGCACATACCTGGACCCGATGACGACGTCATACGTTCGAGTGCGCTCGATGAGGGTGGGCAAATACGCGGGATCGTGGGAGAAGTCCGCGTCCATGGTGCAGATAGGGTCGGCCCCCAGCTCGAAGGCCTTGGCAAACCCGGCCACATATGCCGTCCCCAACCCCAACTTCCCCGGACGGTGAATGACGTGAACACGTGCGTCCGTGGCGGCCAGGGCGTCGGCCAGAGCGCCGGTGCCGTCGGGGGAATTGTCGTCCACAATGATGATGTGGGCCGTGGGCACATGCTCCCGAATGTGCCTCACCAGGGCCTCGATGTTCTCAGCCTCGTTGTACGTCGGTATGACAACGGCCGGTCTCCCTTCCCTTCTCATGGACGTAGCGTTATCCCCTCGCTGGACTTGTGTGCGAACACGCCGGTCTGCGGGAACGCCCCCCGAGAAAGGGACATGGCCCTTATCCCCCCGGTCGAACCGGCTCCCGCAGCGACAGTTTGCCATTGTAGCACAGAGGGGAAAGGTGCCATAACTCAGGCTCACTTGTAGCAACGGGGAGCATCCCGGCGGTGAAGGAAGAAGATGTACCCCACCCGGGGACGGGGGGAGTCCGTGGGGACTTCAACGCGCAAAGGCACGACCTCGTACAGGCGGCGGATCGCTTCCGTCTGCCAGAGGCGCTGCGTGGGCATCCAGTCCCGGGGGTGGAATTCCGGCGAGGGGAAGAGGTGCGTGTCCAGCTGGATCCACTCCGGACGGCGCTGCAGGAGATAGGCCACGTCGAGGCGCACATGTCCCGAATCCCAGCGTCCTTTGTACACCTGAGGGGGTGAATGGGCCACGTGAACATCGTTGAGCCCCAACATGTCGATGATGACGTGATCGTCGTTGAGGTAGGCCGCGGCACCGGCGGCAATGAGGGCGATGGTGTCGTCGGGACAGACGTGCGCCCGCAGGGCCAACCCCATCGCGTACTGGGACGCGTGCATGGGCTCCACGAGGCGCAACGGCCGCCACACGCGCCAGGGCGTCCGATAAAGCACCTGCCACGATGGCCCCATGAGAACCACCACGAGTACCCCACTCACCACTCCCATTCCCAAACCACGGGGAACCCGCCCCCCCTCGAAGAGGACGCTGACGCCCAACGCGCTCAGCAGGGCAAGACAGGGCAGGAGGGGGACGAAGAGACGGAAGTGGGGCATCCAGTCCCCGCCGGCAAAGACGGCCCGCAGCAGCAGGAGGAGAATGACGCTGCCCACGTACCCCACTTGCCAGGAACGAACACGCCACCCGCCGACGAACGCCAGGAGGAACAGGAGCCAGAAGCGGGGTTGACGCAGGAAGGCTCCCACATACCGCGCGCCCTCCACAAGGGCCAACCACCCCCCACCCGTTTTAGCGTAGTACGTGTTCGGCAGGAGCCAGCCGAAGTAATGCCACCGCAGGAGGAAAAAGGGAAGGAACAAGGGGAGAAATCCCGCCCCCATGCGTAAAAGGGGACGCCCATCCCGCTGCCACGCGGCGACGAAGAGCAGGGTAAAGAGGAACAAGGGGACCGCGTCCAGACGCGCCATGCTCAGGAGGGCAAACCCCACCCCCGCCCACACCCAACGTTCGTCGAGCACCCACATGACGCTCAAGGTCAGGAGGAAGGTGAAGAGGAGGGTGTCCATCCCCGTTCCCGTCCAGAAGGCAAAGGCGGGCATGGCTGCCAGCAGAAGGGGAGGAAGCCACGAGGGGAGTGGGGAGAACCGGCGGGCCGCGCAACGGCCCAGGAGGCCCAGGACGAGAAGGGCCAGCCCCAAATTGAGCACCGTGGCCCATACCACCACGTCCAGGCCCAGGCGGATCCCCAGGGCCAGGAGGGCCGTGTACAGCAGACTGCTCACCCCCTCCACCGGAGGTTCCCCCGCGTTCCACACCAGACCCAGCCCCTGAGCCCAGTGTTTGGCGTAGCGGAAGAAAATGAAGGCGTCGTCGATCAAGGCCACGTCTGTACCGTAAATCCGATACGCGTGGACGAGGAAGAGCAGCACCGCCGCTCCCCACAGGCCCCCACGCCTCAACATCGCCTTGACCCTCTGCCCCCCCATGCCCCTCTTCCCTTTCAGAACGTTGGGTTTCTCAATACGTCGTACGCCCTTGCAATCGCGATTGGACGATGACCCCCAGCGTGGCCACAAGGAAGATCAAAATGGCCAAACCGTTCAGGAGGCCTCCCCACTTCCGCCAGGCGAGTATGCCGAACCAGTCCCCGGCCACCCGCAAGATCAGGGAAAGGTGTAAGAGGACCAGATAGCTGTAGAACCCCTTGCGGTATTCGATGGGCAATCCCAGCACTGTGGGAAAGATGATAGGCGCATGACCGAAGATCATGGAAAACACGAAGCCCACGAAGAAGGCGTGCAACCAGGCGTCGTACTTCAAACCGGCCATGACTCCGCCTACGGCCACGGCCATCAGACCACTCACCACCATCCAGACGTACCCGGTCAACAAGCAAACGGCCGCGAAGGTGGGCAGGCCGCCCAACTTCACCGTCCTGCGGGCAATGTCGTATTCCAGCAGCCACAGGGCCATGAGGAGCAACCCCACCCCCGAGATGCGGACCCCCAGGTCATACGACACCAGGGAGACCAACGGTCCCGCGCTGTAGATGATCAACGTCACGTAGAGTAAGCGCATCACCCCCTTGCGCAGCGTCAACATCCGGGCCAACTCGATGCGCTCCCCCACGATGGTCAGGGCGAGGAAACCGATCCACCACAACACCACCTTGGGAATCAAGAAGCCGAACATCCACAGTCCGTTCCCGATCACCCACATGAGCGTCCCCGCGGCCATGACCCACACGGGGAGAATCGCCTGGCGTTCCAGCAGGAGGACGAAGAGGATGAGGATGAGCACACTTCCGATCCACATCCCGATTTGGCCCACGACCAGGGAGCCCCCGGCCAGCAACCACAACCCGCTCAAGCCGGAAATCGCCGGGCCCAGGTACACCCAGCGCTGGTCGAGGGCCACCGCGCGTTCCAAGCCGATGAGTGTTCCCAAGAACCCGGACACCATCAAGGCGCCGTGGAATCCGGGCCATGTATGCCCGGTGGGCCACCGCCACCCGAGGCGGATCAACCCACCCCAAATCCCCACAAGAGAGATGAAGATAATGAGCAACAACAAGGGAATCCGTTCACGCCGTAAAGTGATCATGCCTTCCGTGCCTCCCCAGGAATTTTTCCTAATTTACCAATTTCTTTGATAAAAATTCGCCCCGTAGTGTACTCTACTTCCACAAGCCCGCCAAAACGAGGCCGGAGTTCGGCATCACCGGGGGGACAAGATTTGCCAAAAGACCCATCCACCGGTATAATAGGGGCCGTAAAAGTGAGCAGAAGGAGCCCCCATAGCTCAGATGGATAGAGCACCGGCCTCCGGAGCCGGGTGGGGAGGTTCGAGTCCTCCTGGGGGTACCAAAAACGCCGGCGTATCGCCGGCGTTTTTTCTTCTCACGAATCCCCTTTCTTCCGTCGGCGGAATAGCTCCAACCACTCTTCCACTTCCTCGGGGGAGAGGTGAACGTCCTCCCGTTCAGGACGCCGCGGCAGGGGCCGGACGAGTTCCCGAGCGAAAGTACGGGCGGGGACGACACGGCATCCCCGCTCGCGCGCGACGCGTTGAATCGCCATGTCGTCGGTTACCACACGCAGGGCATTGGGATGTCGGGCCTTGCGGATGCGAGCCCGTATGACTTCATCCGCGCTCTGGCCCGTCATCCCCGCGAAGATCACCGTGACACCTCCGCCGGAAAGATGCGCGGCAAACCCGCCCGGAATTCCCCGGTCGAAGACGACGGTAATGGGGGTACGCACCCGCGCCTGAAAACGACGCAATAGGCGGACCAGTTTGACCTCGTCGTCCTCATCGGCCAGGGAGATCCCCGGTAACATCCCGGTTCCGATGAGATTGTGCCCGTCGATGAGATAGGGCATGTACCGCCTCCCCCTACGGGACCTATTCCCCTTCCCCTTCGAGCACTTCCTCGAGACGGCGTTCCAGTACCTGGGATTCGCTAAAGCCGTCCAGTTGCAGATACCACTGGGCCACGTCCAGCATCGCCTTGAGGGGGGTCAACCCGACCAGTTCGGTATGGGTGATCGTGCAGCCGTAGCGGGCGGCCTCCCGCCGGATGAGTTCCACCACCCGGTAAATGGGGGTCTTCTTGAAGTTCGTCAGGTTCATGGAGACCTGCGCCTGCCCGCCAACGAGCATTCCCAGGGCCTTGACGTAGCGGAGACCGCCGCTGGAATGGCGCACGGCCCGGGCGATGCGTTTGGCCACCTTCACGTCGTCCGTGTTCAAGTAGACGTTGAAGGCGATCAGGAACTCCCGCGCGCCGATAACCGTAGCCCCCGCGGGACCCAGCTCCCGCGGGCCGAAATCCGGCACCCGGTCGGGGTCGCTTTTGATGGCTTCCTTCAGTCCCTCGTACTCCCCCCGCCGGATGTTGGCCAGGTTCTCCCGGTCGGGACGGGTGGCGGCAGCCTCGTACAAGTACACGGGAATGCCCAGCTCCTCCCCGACCCGCTTGCCCAGGCGACGGGCCAATTCCACCGCCTCCTCCATAGTCACCCCTCGGAGGGGAACGAAGGGCACGACATCGGTCGCTCCGATGCGGGGGTGTTCTCCCCGATGTTCCTCCAGGTTGATAAGCTCCGCGGCCCGAGCAATGGCCCGGAACATGGCCTCCAGCGCGGCCTCGGGCTCCCCTACACAGGTGACAACAGACCGGTTGTGGTCTTTATCGCTCTCCACATCCAGGATCCACACCTGGGGTACATTCGCGATTTCCTGCACGATTTGGTCGATGACCTCCTGACGCCGCCCTTCACTGAAGTTCGGAACGCATTCCACCAACCGCTCAGGTAGTCGGCTCATGGGTGGATTCCTCCTTTGTCTCCGTAGTCTCATCGTACGCCAACGCCATAGCTATCCGTTCCCCCAGGGGGGGATGACTGCCGAAAATCCAGACGTACCAGGTCGGGGGAAACAAATCCGCCAGGTTCTGGTCGGCCAGGCGGGCCAGGGCGCGCGCGTATGTGCGCCCTTGTCCTGTGAGGACGACCGCGAACATGTCGGCCAGGCTCTCCCGGGTACGGGACCAGAGGTTCAACAGCGGGGAGAGAAGCAATTGCATGAGGAAGAAGGTGAGGAGTACCACCGGCACCAGCGCCGGATCGTCCGGCGTCACCTGCCACGCCCCGGTCACCTTCTGCACGACCCAGGCCAGCACCCGGAAGACCAGAAGCAACATCACCCCTTCCAGCAGAAAACTCAAGAGTATGTCCTTGTGCACGTGATGGGCGAGCTCATGGGCCAGGATGGTCTCCGCTTCCTCGGGGGTGAAGGAGGTCAACAGGGTATCCCCAACGATGATCCGTCGCGTCTTTCCCAGGCCCACCACGGCCGCGTTGGCCGCCCGGGTGCGCGTGCTCAGGTCGAAGCGGTAAACATCCACCACAGGGACACCGGCCCGTTCGGCCAGGGCGAGAAAACGCTGCCGCAGGGCCTCGTCCGTCAAGGGTTCGAAGTGGAAGAAGAGGGGGGCGATGAACACGGGCGCCACCACCATGAGCACCAGGAGGACGACCGCGCCGGCCAGGGCGCCCCACAGCCACCAAAGAGGGGTCCCCGTGCTCGCGAGGTACATGATGCCGACGACGGCCACCGCCCCCAATCCCCCCTCGATGAGCACAATCTTCACCCAATCGGTCAACCAGGCCTCCCACCCCTGCGTGCTCAGCCCATATCGTCGCTCCAGCGCGTGGGAGAGGAGGCCGAAGAGGAGATCGATGGCCGCCAGGCCACTCCCCACGACGAGAAAGGCCAAAAAGGCCGCGAGGAGACGACCGGGCGCGTGATGTACGGCCCAGCTTCCCAGGGAACGAGCCGCGGGGGTGACTACCCAAAGGATCAGGTAAATCAGGGAGAGGGACACCTCCGCGACGGTGAGAAGCCGACGCAGGCGCGCGTAGGTGCGCGCCCGGGCGCGACGTTCCCGGTCGAATACCGGCCCCAGGATGGACGTGAGTTGTGCATCCAACGCAGTTTCATGGGGTTCCATGGGCTCCACGCCTCCGGCGAATGCCCTCCCATTGTACCGCGAAGCAAAAGGAATGGGGAAGTGGAAAAGCCGTCCGCGTCAAGGGGTATAAGAGTAACGAGTAACGGAGTAACGAGTAATTGGATGGCGTGGAAAGACAACGATTAACGATTGACGATTAACGATTAAAAGGGTTGGCGCGAAGACAAGCTCGGCCGGCTCATCCTGGCGAAGGCCTGCGGCCTATGGCTAACGAGTGACGAGTAACGAGTAACCGGATGGCGTGGACACAAGGCTATCGCTACAGAGCCAAGCTTGTCTCCCAAGTTACGCATTACGCATCACGTTGCCGGAGTCCAGGTGCGCCTATAGCGCCGACGTTCTCACCCGCGCATGACGCATGACGAATGACGTTACGCATCACGCATCACGGATTACGTACCCGATGCCGGATTTCATCCCAACACGTCAGCTTCCTCTCAGCGCCTGACGCCTGACGGGTGACGGATGACGACCGATCGGGGCCTGAATTCGAGCCCGGACTTCCGTTGTCTTGCGGACTTGGAAGTCCGGGCCAAGTGTTCAAGGTGTGGGTGTGGCCGTGGGCACAGGGGTGGCCGTAGGTGTGGGGTACTGGAGTTCAAAGCCCGGAGCAAGGGGAACGCCTGCCGGGCTGTTACCGATGACCGTCGTCTCCAAACGGGAGTGATCGATGTTCGCGTACATCCGGTTGCGCTGCACCGTGTCCCGAACCATGTAAGGCACCGCGACGCCGACGAGCCAAACGAGAAGCACGGCCAGGGCAAGCAGCCGGATTCTCACCCCCATGTCCAAATTCCGGTACCACGCGCCCCCTTCCCGCCCCTTGCTCTCGGGAGGAGGCACGGTACGTACGACCGTGGGAGCGGTCTGGGTCGGTGGCGTGTACACCGGTTCCTCCGGCGGAGGCGGAGGAGTGACCTCCTGGGTGTAGACCCGTTTGCTGGCCAAACGCACCAGGTTGAGGGCAAAGCGGGGATACCGCGCTATCAGGTCGAGGACGTCGTTCGCGCCGAGGCTCCAGCACACGGTCCGTTGCAAGGCCACCGCGGTCGACCGTCGGCTGTCCTCGGCCAGGATCTCCTGTTCCCCGAAGAACTGTCCGGGGCGGACCCGATAGGACCGTTCCCCATCTTCCTCCCGCTCGGTGACCTGAACCTCCCCTTCGATGACGAAATAGAGGTAATCGGCCTGCTCCCCGACGTCGTAAATGGTGGCCCCTGCAGGGTAGACGAGAGCGTCCAGGTGTTGCACGATCTCCGAGAGGGCCTGGGGGTCGAGGCCCTGGAAGGCGTCCAGGGATTGCAGGCGTTCCGGCGTGGGGCGAAGGGCCGTGCGTCCGGCGCGCTGGGCCAGCGCGTGGTCAATGGCCCGTTTGAGCTCCGGGTACACCACGCTCAGGGCATCGTAGTCCGCCCGGGAGAGAACCAGGACGGACACAGGACGGATGGCGCGGGCTTTGACCCGGCGTTCCCCCCCGGTGAGGAACCCCATCTCCCCCACGACCGATCCCGGACGCACCACGGCCAAGGGCAAGTCGTCCTCGGTGAGGATTTCCACCTCCCCCGTGTGGACGATGTACAGGGCATCGCCGGGCGTGGAAACGTCGAAGAGGAGCGCCCCTTCGGGATAGGAGCGCAACGTCATGCGTTGGGCCAGAGCGCTCAGCGCGTCATCGGACACATGGCGGAGAAAGGAAATCGACCGCAGGTAGGATATTCGGGTTTCCAGATCTTCGTTCACGTTCACATCCTCCACATGTAATATGCCCCTGCGTCATGTGATATAATAGCGACGCAGGGGCATATCGCCTGTGCCGAAGGTGGGATTCGAACCCACACGGGCGTAATGCCCAACGGTTTTTGAGACCGTCGCGTCTCCCTGTTCCGCCACTTCGGCTCGCCGATGATACAATACGCACGGTCGATTCTCACGGTTGCCTGTGTAAACCGACCGGTGGAATCGGTTTATAGTATACTCAAGGGAGTACAAAAGTCAAATACCGGGCGAGTGATGTGATGCCATCCCCCAACATGCGAGATGAAAGCGAGCTCATCCGGGCCGCCAAACAGGGCGATGTAGCCGCGTTCAACGAGTTGGTCCTACGCTACCAGCAGCAGGCGTACAATGTGGCATACCGTCTCCTCGGCGATGCCGACTGGGCGGCCGACGCGACCCAGGACGCGTTCCTCAAGGCGTACCAACGCCTCCACCAGCTGAGGGGCTCCACCTTCCGCCCCTGGCTCCTTCGCATCGTGACCAACACCTGTTACGACCTGCTACGCCACCGCGCCCGGCGCCCTGCCCAATCCCTGGAAGCGACCGACGACGATCAGGACCCGGATCACCTGCCCCGCTGGCAGAGTGATGTGGAGACCCCCGAGGAGGCCGCCATGCGCCACGAGATCGGTCATGCGGTCCAGGAAGGGCTGTTACACCTCCCGCCGGAATATCGGGCCGTTGTCGTGTTGAGCGATGTCGAGGGGTTGAGTTATGAGGAAATCTCCCGATCTCTGGGCATCCCCGTGGGAACGGTGAAATCCCGCCTGAGTCGTGGACGTGCCCGCCTGCGGGATTACCTGAGGGCACATCATCCGGAACTTCTTCCCTCTTCCTATCGTCACTAAGGTGAAAACCGACCGAGACGCGTCGGAAAGACAAGGCAGAAGCAAGGACGATTGTTCATGGGCCGATTGCGATCGCATCATGTGAGTGACGAAGAACTGAGTTTGCTGATCGACGGGCAACTCGATGCCGAGAAACGGCGACGGGTCGAAGCCCACCTGCGCACGTGCGCCCAATGCCGCCGGGCTTACGAGGACATGCGCGCGACGGTACTCTTGCTCCGGCAGGCGCCCCGCGCGGTCCCACCCCGAGCCTTCACCCTCACCGAAGCAGATGTCATGCGGCCTTCCCGTCGGCGTTCCCGGCCCCTGTGGCTCCGCTGGGCCACCGGCCTTGTGGCCCTCGCCCTGGTGCTCGTGGTTGCCCTCGACGTGTTCATTGCCACCGCGCCCCACGAGTTCGGCCCGGAAATCGTCTCCCAGGCCCCTCAGGCCACAAACGTCCTCTCCGCGTCCCCATCCCCGGCCGTGCGAGGGATGGCCCCCCGGGTCGCCGTCGCTCCCCCCACGCCCCAGAAGGAGGTCAGCGTGCAGGAGAAACGTGCCCTCGCGCCCGTGGTTCCCCAGGAGGCGTCTCCCCCTTCCTCGCCCCCTCCGACCCCTCGCTATGACCTGTTCAAGTGGCTGGAGGTCGGGTTGGCCGGTATGCTGGGGGTGTTGATTCTCCTGCACCTGGTATGGCGGTCGTAGCACCATGCCCGAGCTTCCAGAGGTGGAAACGATTCGACGTGAGCTGGCCCCGCGTGTGGTCGGGCGCCGGATAAACGAGGTGGAGATCCGGTGGCCCGGCATCATCGCCCGGGTATCCCCGGACATCTTCCGGCAACGGGTTCAAGGGGCCCGCGTGACGGGCATGGGACGCCGGGGAAAGTATTTGTTGTGGACGCTGGAACCGGAGGGGACCGTCATTGTCCACTTGCGAATGACGGGGCAGCTGCACCACCATCCGTCCCCCGTCCCTGGGGACAAACACACACATCTCATCATGCGCCTGGACGACGGCAGTGAGGTCCATTACCGGGATGTGCGGAAATTCGGCCGCTGGTATTGGACGAGCGCCCCGGAGGAGGTGGTGGGACATTTGGGGCCGGAACCCCTTTCTCCCGAGTGGACTGTGGAGGAATTCGCGGCCGCGTTGGGCCGCCGTCGTCGCCCCATCAAGGCCCTCTTGTTGGACCAAGGGGTGGTGGCCGGGTTGGGGAACATCTACGCGGATGAGGCGCTCTTTGTCGCCGGGATTCACCCCTTACGCCGAGGGGATACGTTGCACGTCGAAGAGGTGCGGCGGTTGCATGAGGCCATTCGCCAAGTGTTGTTGGAAGCGCTGCACGCGGGGGGAAGCACTTTCAGCACGTATCAACGGCCTGACATGGGGGAAGGCACCTATCAGAGGCGACACCGGGTCTTCCGGCGCACGGGACACCCGTGTCCCGTCTGTGGCACCCCCATCGAGCGGATTCGGGTTAGCGGTCGTTCGACCCACTTCTGCCCCCACTGTCAAAGGTGAGATCCACCGGGGGCTACTCTTCCCCTTCGATGCCGGTCAACCGGCTGTATTCGGAAAGGAGGATGCGTTCCTGTTCGTCGGCAGCCCGTTTGGCCTCTTCCCACATGTAACGGACGATCTCCCGGATGCGTTGTTGCCGCGGGCTCTCCTCATCGGCCGTGAACAGCCCGGTGAGAAAGCCGCCTGCGGCCCCTGTGGCCATCCCCCAGAGAAACGGTGCCAGCAATCCCATAGTCCACCTCCGCCGGTATCTCCTGTGATGCCTTCGGTTTCGGGCGAATTTTACCACGTCTCCCCGGTTCCCCGTAAACCGCCCCGGGGGACACGGCGGGGAAGCGCGTCGGCTTGGGCGAAGCTCGTCAGGCGCAGTTACGTCACTCGTCATTCGTCATCCGTCAGGCGCCAGTGGGAACGTCGGCATTGCAGGCGCAGTTTGGCGTGATGACGTGATACGTGATGCGTGATGCGTAACTCAAGGCTACGCTGGCGTTGCCAGGCCAATCTTGTCTCCCCGCCATCCTTTCGTTCGTCGTTGGTCGGTCGTCACCCGTCATCCGTCATGCGTCAGGGGTTGGCGGGTGGGGAGAGCTGGTGTGGCTGAGATAATTTTGTCTCGCGCCGACCCTTTAATCGTTAATTGTCAATCGTTAATCGTTGTCTTTCCACGCCATCCGGTTACTCGTTACTCGTGACTCGTTACCCATTTCCTCACCTCCCCCTGATGACATCCTGAACACACAGAAGTGCGCCTCCCGAGACAAGGTGATATAAT
>WGAA01000206.1 GCA_015489285.1 Anaerolineae bacterium
GGAGGACGCGCTGGCGGGACACGCCCAATCGCTGACCGATGGCCTCCAGGGTCTGAGGTCGCCTATCTCGTCCGTAACGCAGTTCGAGGATCTCCCGGTAACGGTCCTGAAGAGGGGCAAGCCACCACTCGGCGAGCCCGCTCAGCGTGGAGGTTTGGATGCGGGACATTTGCTCGTAATCCTGGAGGACGTGCCGGATGCGCACAATTTCCCCCATGGACCGGAGAACGCGGAACAGGGCATAGGGCGAACGGGACGCAAGCTCCCCCACCGTGCGTATCCCCCCCTTGCGCAAGGCCTGCTCCACGTAATCGGGGAGGGCCAGCACGTGGATATCCGTCGGGTCGTCCTCCAGGGCGGGATAAACGGGGGTGTGCGCGTACTCCTCCGACCGGGCCGCTCGGGGCGTGTCAAGGGGCGTCGGTATCCTCTGCCGTTGCGGTCGACGTTCCCCCCAGCTTTCGGGGGAGAGGGATAAACCGATGGCCGCCAGCGCCTCCTTTACCTCCTGAAGCGCCTTTCTCCCGAACTGACGGACCCGTAGCAAGTCCTCCTCGCTGCTTCGCTGCAGATCCTCCACGGTCTCGTACCCGGCCCGTCGGAGCGCATTTGCCGTCCGGCTGGAAAGGTTCAGCTCGGACAGGGGCACATGCCGGTACGAGCGCAGAGAAGGGTCGACCCGGTCCAGCCACTTGGGCAGATGATCGACCAGGGAGCGCAGGACACGTTCCGCGCCGGCCTCGAAGACATCCAACCGGTCGTAGGCCTCCCCGCCCTCGGGGCCCACCAGGTCGCTCACCCCCCGCAGGATGAGCACGGGCACCTCGTTACGCCGAGCCACCCACGCGATGGCCCCCGATTCCCAATCCGCGGCCACCGCACCGAACGTCTCCTGCAGGTAGGGAATGTCCTCGGGGAAAATGTCCCTGTCCCCGGAGACCAGCACCGTCTGCAGGACGTCCTGGGGGTACGGGGGATGAATCCAGGAGAGGTCGAGATCGACCGCGTAATGGGCCAGGTGCTCCGCCGCGTCCCCCATCTGCTCGTAAATATCGTAGACCACGGTCCGGGTTGGCATGATGATCGTGCCCTTTTCCACGGCCCCGGCAAATCCGCCACATGTGCCCAGGTTGATGAGGAAGGAAGGTTCCCAGTAGTCGATGACGTACTGGGTGGAGGCCGCGGCCCCGATCTTCCCCCACCCGGTGTGGAAAAAGAGCGTCTGCCACAGTGTTCCCTCGGTCCAAATCGTGTGGGGGAACCACTCCCCAAGGGGGGATTGGTACACCTTGAGCGGCGTAAGGAGCCTTTTGATGATGCGCCATTCCACGTTGGCCGATATGAGGATGACCGGTGAGTAAGCGAGCGACATCCGAAATCTCTCCTTTATTCGGGCAACACCCGACGCAAAACGCGCAGCCAATTCCCCCCCATGATGGCCGCGATTTGGTCGGGGGAAAAGCCGCGGCGCGCCAGCCCCTCCCGGATGGCACCGTAGCGTCGGGCGTCCTCCAGCCCCTTGGGGGGCGTCCCTCCCAAGCCGTCGAAATCGGAGCCGATCCCCACGTGTTCCACGCCGACGAGACCGGCAATGTACTCGATGTGGTCGAGGACGTGCTCGAGGGTGGGCCCCTGGGGATCCGCGGTGAGGAACTCGGGCACGAAGGTGACGCCGACGACCCCTCCCGTGGCCGCAATGCCCCGAATCTGCTCATCGGTCAGATTGCGGCGGTGATCGCAAAGGGCCCTGGCATTGCTGTGGGACGCGACCACGGGGCCCCGGGCCACGGTCAGCACGTCCTCCACGCCCGCGGGGGCCAGGTGGGAGACGTCGACCACGATGCCCAGGGTCTCGCACGTGCGGACCACCTCTTCCCCAAAGGGGGTCAGCCCCCCTCGGCTGCGGCTCACGGCCACCCCGTCCGCGGCCGCGTTGCGGTGATTCCACGTCAAACCGAGCCAGCGGACCCCGAGGCGGAAGAAAGCCCCCAGGGTTTCGGGGAACCCTTCCAGCGCTTCGGCTCCCTCCAGGCTGAGAATTCCCCCCACACGGCCCTCCTCCCCCAGCATCTCCAGGTCTGACCGGGAGCGCACGGGGAACAAGCGCCCCTGGGACCGTTCCACCTCCTTGTAGAACGTCTCCACGAGCCGGAGGGCATACGCGGCCGCGCCCGTCCGCTGATAGGGGACGGGCACCCAACAGGCGAAGACCTGCGCGTGTACTCCCCCTTCCTGCAATTTGGGGAGATCCACCTGGGCCCGCTCCACCCCCTCGACCAGGGAGCCCTTGCCGTCCAGGGGGTAATGGAGGGAATCGCAGTGAGCGTCGATAACGGGTACGGTCATATATCCTCCTTGGGAACGCCCATGTGGCGAAGTTCCTCGTCCACCCGCAGGCGGAACATCTGGAAGCGTACCAGGGGTACGGTCAGATTGTACGTGTCGATGCGCTCGTTCAGCGCCCGGATTTCCCCGCGGAAGGTCTGGATGTACCCCTGCCAGCGGGCCTCCACCTCCCGTCGTTCCTTCCACGTCGCGTAATCCTCTTCCCCGCGTGCGTTCAGCACCTCGATGCGGCGCATGTACCAATGCCAGGCCCGACGCATTCGACGACGCAAATCGTCGATGGCCTGTTCCAGGGCCTTCCGTTCCTCCATCCACTGAGGGACGAATCCCTGCCCCGCGAGGAGGCTGTAGGCCAGGGCCTCCTCCGGAGCGAGGAAGGGATTTTCCTCCCGCAGCACGGAACGGCCTTTGAGCGCGGGGTTGTCGAACTCGCCCCGTTCCATTGCCTCGCGTATGCGTTGCTCCACCAGGTCGTTCCACTCCTCCAGGGAGCGGCGGTCCTCATCCTCCTCCGGCGGAGGGGCATCGCTGAGAATGCGCTTCCACCAGCGCAAGAGCCTGAGCTTCGCGTCTCCCCGTTCGTCCATGACCGTCCTCACAGGTTCCAGAGACGGGCTATCGCGTCGATGCGGTCACGCACGTCACGGGTGGCCATCGGGCCGTGGCCCAGTGGGTCCTCCACCCGTTCCGGGTGACCCGCGAGTTGCCAGAGGGTGTTCGTCACGCCGTAGGCGAGCGCGTCCAGGGCATAGCCCCCTTCCAGGGTGAAGACGAGGCGGCCGTGCGCCAGCTCCTCGGCCAGGTCCATGAGAATCCGGGTTAGGCGACGAAATCCTTCCAGGGTGAGCTCCATGGCCGCCAGGGGATCCCGCCAGTGGGGATCGTAGCCCGCGGAGACCAGGATGAGGTCCGGCTTGAAGGCTCGGGCCAGGGGCACGAGGATCCGTCGGAACGCGTATTCGTAGCCGTCATCCCCGACCCCGCCGGGCAGAGGAACGTTGACGATGGTGCCCTCCCCCGGCCCGATGCCCCGTTCCTCCGCGGCACCGGTGCCCGGATAGTAGGGATACTGGTGAACGGAGAAGTACATGACGGTAGGGTCGGCCTCGAAGGTGTGTTGGGTCCCGTTCCCGTGATGCACGTCCCAGTCGACGATGAGGACGCGGCCGATGCCCATGTCCTCCTGCGCGGCGCGGGCGGCCACGGCCACGTTGTTGAAGATGCAGAAGCCCATGCCGTGGTCGGCTTCGGCGTGGTGCCCCGGGGGACGCACCAGCGCGAACCCGTTGTCCAAAGTGCCCTCGACAACGGTCCGCACCAGGTCGATGAGCCCCCCGGCCGCGTGGAGGGCCGCTTCCCAGGTGCCATCACGCACGTAGGTGTCGGGGTCCAGGTACCCCTCCTCGAAGGACATGGCGTACACGTGGTCGATGTAGGCCGGGGTGTGGACCCGTTCCAGCTCCCGGCGTTCCGCGGGGCGGTCGGGAACACGGAGGATGTGCTCCATGAGCCCTCGTTGTTCCAGGGCTTCGCGGATGGATTCCAGGCGGCGGGCGTTCTCCGGGTGGCCGGACAACGTGTGTCGCGTGTGATTGTCGTTGAGCACAAATCCCGTCTTCATGCCGACCCCTCCTACCTTCTCCCAAACGGGCTCTTTGTAGTATAATCTCGATGGTCCGATGAGGAAAACCGGTGAACGTGGTCATAACAAGGATGGAAGAGGAAAACCCTTGCCGGACCGTAACCTGCTACACGTGAGGAGGACGTACATGGCCAAGCTAAAGGAAATCCGACATCCCCAACCGGTATCGGCCCAAGAGTGGAAGGAAAAGGTCCTCAAAGCCCCTGTGCCGGTCCTCGTTGACCTGTGGGCGGAGTGGTGCGCGCCCTGTCACGTCATCGCTCCCCACCTGAACAGGATCGCCGCCGAATACGCAGGCCGGGTCCTGGTCTACAAGTTGGACGTGGACCAATACCCGGAGATCGCAATGCAATACGGCGTCCAGAGCATTCCCACCGTCCTCTTCTTCTACAAAGGGCAAATCAAGGACGCGATTATCGGGGCGGTACCCTATCAGGTCATCCTGCGCAAGGTGGAGGACCTTTTGGCCCAGGTACCGGAGGTGACCGAGGAGATGCTGGAGATGGAGATCTGAGCTCCGGAGGAGGTGGATGATGGCTCGTATGCTGGAAGCACCCACATATCCCGTCGCGGATGAGGTCGTCCTCGACCCGAAGCGCACGGCCGTTGTCGTCGTGGACATGCAGAACGATTTCGTCAAGCCGACGGGGAAGTTGTACGTCCCCGCGGCGCAGGACGCGGTTGGCCCCATCGCCCGCCTCTTGGAAAAGGCCCGCCGGGCCGGGGTGCTCATCATCTACACGCAGGACCTCCACGGCGAGGAGGACCCGGAATACCACATCTGGGGGGAACACGTGAAGGCGGGCACGTGGGGAGCGGAGATCGTGGAGGAGCTGGCCCCCCAACCGGGGGATGAAATCGTGCCCAAGCCCCGGTACGACGCGTTTTACGCTTCCCGCATGGAGGATGTGTTACGGGTGCACCGGGAGGTGGACACTCTGGTCATCACGGGGA
Source organism: Anaerolineae bacterium (assembly GCA_015489285.1). Taxonomy (GTDB): domain Bacteria; phylum Chloroflexota; class Anaerolineae; order JAADDB01; family JAADDB01; genus JAADDB01. The sequence continues at coordinate 4,943 of WGAA01000206.1, forward strand.
CGGTGACGAACATCTGTGTATTGCACACCGCGGGCAGCGCTGCCCTGCGCTGGTATCGGGTCATCGTTCCCAAGGATGGTGTTGCCGCACTCAGCGAGTTCGATCAGGAGGCGGCCCTCCACCAGATCGACTTCCTCTACAAGGGGGTCATTACCACCGTGGATGCCATCCGGTTCGAGTAGCTCGTCCTCGATCTTTGACGGATCCTCGAAGCTCCGTTACAATTTCCCATCCATCTTCACAACACGACGCCTTCGAGCGGGGACACGGCCGGATCCTCCGGGTGTCCCCTTGGACGGCAAGGTGTGCAGTTTAGACGCTCCCGGGCGACATCCACACAGGAGCCCTCACAAAGATGTGGGGCTCCTTTCGTGCACCGGGTGCACGAATCTCAAGGGCGAAGGAGGTCTTCGTTATGTCACACATGGGTCTTACTCCAGGTGAAGTCCTTGCCTTGTGGACGGTGTTGGGCATTGCCGTCATCGGGCTCCTTTATGCAGCCTTTCTCGCCCGGCAGATCTTGAGCAAGGACAAGGGAACCCGCGAGATGCAGCTGGTCTGGCAGGACATCCGGGCCGGCGCCAGGGCGTACTTACACACGCAGTTCCGTTCCCTTCTCCCCCTCATGGGTATCCTCTTCCTGCTCCTGGGGCTGAGCGTGCTGGTCGTCCCCGTCAGCCCCGAGGCGGTGGAGACGTTCTGTTCGGTGCCCGCCGGGTTGAGCCGCCAGGCTTTGATGGCCCACGCGTGTAGCAGCGCGAAGTGGTGGATTGCAGCAGGCCGCGCCTTCTCCTTCCTCCTGGGTGCGTCCTTCTCCTTCCTGGTGGGGTATCTGGGGATGACGATGGCCGTGGAAGGGAACGTGCGTGTGGCCTCCGCGGCCCGCCGCTCCTTCTCGGAAGCTCTCACCATTGCCTACCGCTCCGGAACGATTACGGGGATGCTCACCGTCGGCCTGGGCCTCCTGGGCGGCACCATCATCTTCATGATCTACGGCAAGTCCGCGCCGGACGCGTTGCTGGGGTTCGGCTTCGGCGGCTCCCTCATCGCGCTCTTCATGCGAGTGGGTGGAGGGATTTACACCAAGGCGGCAGACGTGGGGGCCGACCTGGTCGGCAAGGTCGAGGCGGGGTTGGAGGAGGACGATCCCCGCAACGCCGCGGTCATCGCGGACCTGGTCGGCGATAACGTGGGCGATTGCGCGGGCATGGCCGCGGATGTGTTCGAGTCCTTCGAGGTGACGATTGTCTCCGCCCTCATCCTGGGAATTGCCATCGCGGCCCAACAGCCCGAAGGGACGCACGCGGTGAGATGGGTCCTCTTCCCCCTCTTCGTCCGTGCGGTGGGCGTCATCTCCTCCATCATCGGCACCTACCTCGTGCACACGGACGATGAGACCCGGGACGCGATGGGCGCCATCAACCGGGGGTATTACGCTTCGGCCATCATCTCCGTCCTCGGCTTTGGCCTTGTCAGCCTCCTCTACATGGGAGGCGACTGGCGTCCCTTTGGGGCCACGGTGGCCGGTGTCATTCTGGCCATTGCCATCGAGAAGCTGACCGAGTACTTCACGGGCACGCACCACATGCCGGTAAAGGATATCGCCAAGGCCACCCGCTTCGGTGCCGCAACCACGATCCTCAGCGGTCTGGCCGAGGGGTATGAGTCCACCGTGTGGCAGGCCCTGGTCATCGCGCTGAGCATCGGCGTGGCCATCTTCCTCTTCCACGGTGCGGGATATGTGTACGTCCTCTACGCGGTGGCCATGACGGGCATCGGTATGTTGACGATGACGGGCAACAACGTGTCCATGGACTCCTTCGGCCCCATTGCCGACAACGCGGGGGGCATTGCGGAACTCGCGGGGCTGGACGAGGAGGCGATGAAGGTGCTGGACGCGCTGGACGCGGTGGGCAACACGACCAAGGCCATCACCAAAGGGGTGGCCATCGCCTCCGCGGTCATCGCCGCAGTCTCCCTCTTCGGCTCCTTTTTCACGGACACGAACATGGTCCTGGAACGCCTGCACAAGCCCCTGCTGGAGAGCATCAACGTGGCCGAACCGCTCATCTTCATCGGCCTCCTGGTCGGGGGCACGATCCCCTGGCTCTTCGGCGGCCTGATGGTGCGGGCCGTATCCCGGGCCGCAGGGGAGATGATCGCGGAAGTGCGGCGCCAGTTCCGCATTCCCGGCCTGATGGAGGGGAAGGTGAAGCCCGATTACGCGCGAGCGGTGGAGATCTCCACCCAGGCTGCGCAGAAGGAGTTGCTGCCCCTGGGCGTCATGGCCATCACCATCCCCATCATTGTGGGGCTCCTCCTGCGGGCCGAAGCCCTGGGCGCGTTCCTGGCCGGACTTATCGTCAGCGGTCAGTTGCTGGCCGTGTTCATGGCCAACGCGGGCGGGGCCTGGGACAACGCGAAGAAGCTCATCGAGGACGGCTTGTACGGGGGCAAAGGGTCTGAAGCTCACAAGGCCGGCGTCGTGGGGGACACGGTTGGCGACCCCCTGAAGGACACGGCCGGCCCGGCCATGAACCCCATGATCAAGGTCATCAACCTGGTGGCCCTCATCATCGCGCCCATGATTGTGCGCTTCGACCGTCTTACGCCCCCCCTCATCGTCTTCCTCCTCATCCTGCTGGCCGCGTTCATCTGGGCCCTACGCATCTCCAAACGTCCTGTGGAATATGAGGAATTCGAAGGGTAACGGGGTGGACGGACGGTGGATGGGGGTTCTCTCCCCGTCCACCGTCCACGCCCCTTGCCCCAGGCAGTGAGCTGACTGCGAACTCATGGCTCGATTTGCGGAAGTCGTCGTCAACACATATGTGCGTCACAGCGCACGGCAAGGGGCCGAGGAAACGTACACCCCCGCGGGCCTGACCTTCCACTACAGCATCCCGCCCGACCTGAGAGAACGCCTTCGCCCGGGCCATCTGGTGCGCGTCCCCTTCCGCAACCGGGAAGTCCACGGCATCGTCATCGCCCTCCACGAAGAGAGCCCCGTGGCCGAAACCCGTCCCATCCTGGACCTGGTATACCCCGACCCCGTTCTCACGGACATGCAACTGCGCCTGGCCCGCTGGATGGCCGAACACTATCTCACCCCCCTCCTCTACGTGCTCAAACTCTTCCTCCCTCCCCGGCTGACCGCGCCCCCCGAGCCCGTCCTCGAGCTCGTGCCGGGGGTTCCCATCCCCGAGGACCTGACGCCCGAGCAGCGGTTGCTCGTGGAACGGCTCAAGGGAGGGCCCCAGGCGGAGGCCCGCTTGCGTCAGGGCGCAAAATCCCTCGCCCGCCCCTCGGTCCTTACCCCCCTCCTGGAAAGGGGCATTGTGCGCCGCCGCCACGCAGTCGTTCGGCGTCCCCCCAGGGCGCACACGGAAACCTTTGTCCGCCTCATCGCGGACGATGAGGCAATAGCCCACACCCTGCCCCAGCTCGGACGCCACTCCCCCCGGGCCGAAGTTCTCTCCTTCCTCCTCGCCTGGCCCGACCCCCTCCCGACCGTCGATGTGGTCCGGGAGCACACGGGCGTCTCCCTTGCCCTGCTTAAACGCATGGCCCAGGAGGGGTGGATCGGGTTTACCCCCGCGGTGACCCGCGTGATCGCCCTCGTGCCCCGGGAACAGCTGGAGAAGGAGAAGGAACGGTTGGCCTCGCGAGCCCCGGCCCAGGCGCGAGCCCTGGAGGTCCTGCTGGAATTGGGGGACGGCGCGCCCCTGGACGCGTTTCGGGAGCGAGGGGTCCGACGCCACACCCTGCAACTCCTGGCCCAAAAGAACCTCCTTCGCCTGGTGGAAGAACCCCCTACCGTGTACCTTCGCCTCTCCCCCGAGGAGGCCGAGGCCCGCGTGCGGGCATTGCGGGGCCTAGAGCCCCATTTGCGGGTGGTACAGGCGTTGCAGCAGGAGGAGGAACCGGTGTGGCTCGGGTGGCTCCTGGCGGAAACGGGGGTGGACCGCCGGGTCGTCCGGGAGCTGGAGGCCGCGGGCATTGTGACGTCGGAACCCGCGGAGGTGTTTCGCGACCCCCTCCGCCATTACGAACTCCCCACGACGGAGGAACCGGCCCCCGTGCTCACCCCCGAGCAGCAACGGGTGTGGGAGACCATCCGCGAAGCGTGGGTCACGTACGCCTCTCACCCCGAGGCGCCCCATCCCCCCATCTTTCTCCTTCACGGGGTGACGGGTAGCGGGAAGACGGAGATCTACTTGCGGGCGGTGGACCACGTGCTGCGGGAGGGCGGGCAGGTCCTCTATCTTGTGCCGGAAATCGCGTTGACCCCTCAGACGATCAAGCGGGTGGCCGCGCGTTTCCCCGGCCGCGTTCTCGTGTGGCACAGCGAGTTGAGTGTGGGGGAGCGCTTCGACGTGTGGCGCCGGGTGATGGCCGGAGAGGCCGATGTGATCGTGGGCACCCGTTCCGCCCTTTTCGCGCCCTTCTCCCGTCTCCGCCTCATCGTCATCGATGAGGAGCATGACGAATCGTACAAGAACCAACGCCTCCCCTATTACCACGCGCGAGCCGTGGCCCAGGAATTGGCCCGCCTCAGCCACAGCATGATCCTCCTCGGGTCTGCCACCCCCGATGTGGTCACCTACACCCGAGCCCTGCGGGGACGCTACCGCCTCCTACGCCTCCCCCAACGCATTCTGGCCCACCGACGTCACCTGGAGGCCCTGGCCCGGGAGGACCGCACCCGGGAGCAACTCCCCTGGCGCAGCGTGTCCGATGAAGCCCCGGACGCGCGGACCATCCCCTTGCCCCCGGTGCGCATTGTGGACATGCGCCTGGAACTGAAGGCGGGCAACCGCAGCATCTTCTCCCGCGCGCTGCAAAAGGCCATGAGGGAAGCCCTCACAAGGAGACAACAGGTCATCCTCTTCGTGAACCGCCGGGGGCGGGCGAGTTTCGTCATGTGCCGGGATTGCGGGCACGTGCTCATGTGCGACCGGTGCTCGGTCCCCCTCACCTTTCACCTGCCCGAAGGGGAATCGGCCGCCCCTTCCGAGGGGTACCTCCTGTGTCACCATTGTAACCGGCGTTACCCCCTGCCGGAACGCTGTCCGCGCTGCGGCAGCCCGCGCATCGGCTACTTTGGCGGGGGGACGCAACGGGTGGAGGCGGAGGTGCGACGCCTCTTCCCCCAGGCCCGCATCCTGCGCTGGGACCGGGATACCACCCGCACGCGCGGGGCCCACTGGCACATCCTGGAGGCGTTTGCCCGCCACGAAGCGGACGTCCTCATCGGCACCCAGATGTTGGCCAAGGGGCTGGACCTGCCCCGCGTCACCCTCGTGGGGGTGGTGAGCGCGGACGAAGGGCTCTTCCTCCCCGACTTCCGGGCCGGCGAGCGGACGTTCCAGGTGTTGACCCAGGTCGTCGGGCGCTCGGGGCGGGGGCTGTGGGGGGGGCGCGCGATCATCCAGACGTACCACCCGGAACATTACGCCATCCGGGCCGCGGCCCATCACGACTACGAGACCTTTTACCGCCGTGAGATGGCCTTCCGCAAGTTCATGCATTACCCCCCTTACGCCCGTCTCGTCCGCCTGCTCTACACCCACACCCGGGAGGAACGCGCCCGTCAGGCCGCGGAACGCCTGGCCCAGGACATCCGGGACACCCTCGTCCGGGAGGACATCCCCGACATCACCGTCATCGGGCCCGCGCCCTGCTTCTACACCCGCTTGCGGGGCCAGTACCGCTGGCACATCATCCTCCGGGGACGGGACCCGGTCCCCTTCTTGCGCGGATTCCCCTTGCCTCAGGGTTGGCGAGTCGACGTAGATCCGTACAATACCCTCTGAAACACCGATTCGGGGGGACGAGAACAGGATGGCTCGTACACAAGATTGTGCCCGTTACACACCGGATGGTCGGCGGTTCTGCCCGACGTGCGGGACACGGGTGTCCCAACACGCGCAGGAGTGCCCCGTCTGTCACACCCGGTTGAACACGTGTCCCAAGCGTCGTTACCTCCCCCTGTGGGAGATCCTCACGGCCCTGGTGATCCTGGCCCTAGTGTGGACCTGGTGGACGCACCACGTGGAACGGGTTCAGGCCGCGGCTCGGGCCCTGACCGCGACGGCCGGCGCACACATGGGATACACCC
>WGAA01000207.1 GCA_015489285.1 Anaerolineae bacterium
CTCCCGCCTCCCCAGGAGAGTCGACTTTACGGCCGGGTAATCCACGGCGCGCGGCGGCGGTTGCGTCTCACCGGCCCGGAGATCGACCTGGTCCGCCGGGTCGCGGAGGACGAGACCTTCGAATTCACCCATCTTCCCCCCGGGACGTACACCCTGCGCGTGGAGGGGACCGAGGTCCAGAAGGGGGATATCCGGTTGGACGGCCGCAACGAGGTGGAGGTCGTTCTGGAAGTGCCCCGGGAAGAACCCCGGCCGACCTGGGTTTACACGGTGGAGGACGGCGGACCCAGCCCGGGATTCGGCATTGTCCGCTGCGAAGTGCAGGGCCTGGCCGACCTGCCCGTCCGCCTGTGGGCCGATGGCTGGCCCGGGACCGTGCGCAAGACGGGGTCGAAACCGGAGTACGGGCCCTACGCCTGTGAGTTCGCCCCCCTGGGCAGCGGGAAGTACTACCTGGAACCCCAGGGGTTGGGCGTCCGGGCGACGGTGCACGTGGACGGGCACCGGGTGGTGTGGGTGCGGTTCCGCCGGGCGGGGGAGGTGCGTGCGGCCGCGGTCCCGGCGGGGACCAAGGCATACGACGTGTACTTGTGGGTCACGCGCAAGCCGACCACCCGACAGGAATTCGACGCGGTCCTGGAATACGTGACTCGATTCCGCCCCGAAGTGGGGCAGTCTCTGGAGGAGGCTCAGCGGGCCCGGGTCGTCCTGGTGCTGGGCGATCGCCTGACGCCCCGCCAGGAGGCGGCCCTGGAGCGGGCCCAGACGCGGGTCGTCCGCATCGCGGAGCATTGGGATACGGTCCTCACGGACCTGGTGCGACGAGGCCAGCCGATACCATGACGCTGCGGCACGTCGGTGTACTCTATCACCCATACATTCCGTCCTCGGAGCCCCTGGCCGAGGACATCGCGCGCTTTTTGCGGGAGCACGGGGTGCGCGTTTGGATTGCCTCCAGTTGGGACGAGGCCACGGTGCGACGTCATTTGAGCGAAGGGGTGGATATGCTCGTCGCGCTGGGCGGGGATGGGACGTTGTTGCGGGCAGGGCGTCTGGCCGCGGGATACCGGGTTCCCATCCTGGGCGTGAACCTGGGGCGCCTGGGCTTCCTGGCCGAAGTCTCCCCCCAGGCATGGCAGTCCGGTCTCGAGCGCGTCCTTGCGGGGGATTACTGGCTGGAGAAGCGCCTCATGCTGGACGCGGAAATGGTCCGGGAGGGGCAGATCCTGGGGAATTACCGCGCGCTGAACGATGTGGTCGTCAGCCGGGGCACTCTGGCCCGGGTCATCCGGGTGACCGCGTACGTGGACGGCAGTCGGCTCACCACGTATGTGGCGGACGGGGTGATCGTCTCCACTCCCACGGGGAGTACGGGATACGCACTGGCCGCGGGCGGGCCCATCCTCCCCCCGGAGCTGAAGAACATGCTCATCGTGGCCATTGCCCCCCACCTTTCCATGGACAAGGCCATCGTCCTGGATGAGGGGTCCGAGGTGTGGATGGATGTGGAGACGGACCATCAGGTGATCCTCACGGTGGATGGGCAGTTCGAGGTGGAGATGCGCCACGGGGATCGGGTGGTCGTTCGGGCCAGTCCTTACGCGGCCTACTTCGTGCGGCTTCAGGATAAGAGTTATTTCTACCGGACGTTGATGGACCGGTTGCGTTGGAAGGAGTGAGATGGCGGAGGCGCAGGAGTGGAAGGTCCTCTACTATGAGGATGGGGTGCCCGTGTACGCGTGCGCGTATCACCCGGACCGGGAGACGACGTTGCGCTGCGGCCGCTGCGGTCGTCCCATCTGTACCCAGTGTGCCGTTCTCACCGATGTGGGATACCGCTGCCCGGATTGCGTGGCCGAGTTGCGAGGACGGTTTTATCACGCGACCCCGCGTCATGTGGTGACGGCCCTTCTCGCCGCTGCCGGGTTGGGATGGCTCGCGGGACTGGTGGGTGGGGTCCTGGCCTCCTTTTTGGGGATATGGAGTATCTTTCTGGTGCTCCCCCTGGCAGGTGGGGTGGCCGAAGGCATCTGGCGGGCCGGAGCCCGTCATCGGGCCCCTCATCTCCACGTGTACGCAGCGGCCGTCGTCCTCCTGACCGGCATCCTGGGCGTATTTTCGGGCCTGTTCTTCCTCCCCATCAATCTCCCCTTCGCGCTGATTGCCGTGGCCGTTGTGACGGCCGTCGTGTACCGGCGGGTTCAGTGAGGACGTATGGCAACGGTTTACCTCAAGCTCGGCGGCTCCCTCATTACCGATAAGACCCGGGCGGAGACGCCCCGTCCGGCCAGAATCCGCGCGCTGGCCCGGGAGATCCGGGAGGCCCTTTCCCAACGGCCGGAGATGCGTTTGCTCCTGGGGCACGGCAGCGGCTCCTTCGGCCATGTGGTCGGGCGGAAGTATCGCCTGCGTGAGGGGATACGGGAGGCGCGGGGCTGGGAGGGGTACGCGCGTACTGCGGCCGCGGCCGCCCGCCTGAACCGCATCGTGGCCGACATTTTTTTGGAGGAGGGGGTACTCGTTGTCAGTCTGCCCCCTTCGGCCTCGGCCCGGTGTGAGGACGGGGTGTTGCGTTACATGGAGACGTATCCCATCCGCACCCTGCTGGAACGGGGGGTGGTTCCCCTCGTCTACGGAGATGTGGCCCTGGACGAGGTCCGTGGGGGGACCATCGTGTCCACGGAGGAGGTGTTCGCCTATCTGGCCCACCAGGGCCCTCCCCTGCAACCCGAGCGTATCCTCCTCGTGGGGGAGGTCGACGGGGTGTACACCGCGGACCCCCACCGGGATCCGGAGGCGAGGCTTCTCCCCCGCCTGACGCCGGAGGAAGCCCTGCGCCTGGAGGGGATGGGGGGATCCCACGGGGTGGACGTAACGGGGGGGATGGCCGGGAAGGTTCGTCTCATGGCCCAGCTGGTGCGGAGCATCCCGGGGCTGAGGGTGCACATCCTGAGCGGACGTTCCCCGGGCCGGGTGCGGGACGCCCTTCTCCACCCCTCCTCTGCCGGGGGAACGGAGATAACGAGTGACGAGTAACGAGTAACGGGATGGCGTGGAAAGACAACGATTAACGATTGACGATTAAAGGGCTGGGCCGAGCTGCGCCTGCAGCGCCGACGTTTTCACCGGCACCTGACGCATGACGTGTGACGCATGACGTCATGAGCAGCGCCGGGCGCTAAACCGCCCGGCTCATCCTAGCGAAGGCCTGCGGCCTCACGCGGGCAAGCCCGGAGGGCTTTGCTTTAATGAGCACGGCGGTTCAGCGCCGTGCGAGGGCAGCGGGGCGACAAGCTCAGCCCAGCAGCGCCAACCCACTCCCCAAATTACGCATCACGCATCACGTCGCCGAATCCAAGATGCACTAACAGCGCCGACTTCCCCCCGGCGCCTGACGCATGACGAATGACGAGTGACGCTCGCCGCCCGACTTCCCCAAACGCCCCGAACCCGGTAAAATAATCCCGAACATGTGGGGGAACACGTCGAGCACAGGGGGACATCACCGCTCGTTCCGGAGGAGATTCGTCAGGGAGGCAAACGGTGAACTTCGATCTGCCCCATGTGCTGTGGCGCGTCCTCGTTAACCCCAACGTCACCTACACCCTCCTCATCTTCGGCGTATGGTCCATCATCGCCGCCATTGTCACGCCGGGGTGGGGCGTTCCCGAAGGCCTGGCCGTCACCTGTCTGGCCCTGGCCTCCGTCGGCCTCCTCCACCTGCCCACGAACGTCGCCGCCCTCCTCCTCATCCTTGCGGCCATCCCCCTTTACACCGTGGAAATCAAAGTCAAAAGTCACGGTGTTCTCGCCCTCATGGCCACCTTCCTCCTCACCCTGGGCTCCCTCTTCCTCTTCCACAGCCCGGACGAAGCCGAACGCGTCTCCCGTGGACTCATCCTCATCGTCACCCTGGGCACCCTGGTCGTCGTCTTCTTCTTCATCCTCATCATCCCCCGCGCGCCATCCGACCCGCCCTCCAGGCGTATTCGAGTGGGGGATGTGGGCGTCGCGCGGACCGCGTTGAACCCGCGCGGTGTCGTCTACATCCGCAACGAAGAATGGACGGGAGAAAGTCGGGTCGGGCCCATCGCCGAAGGAACGAGCGTCGAAGTCGTCGAAATTCGTGGACTCATCGTCTACGTCAAACCTATCAAGGCCCTACCGCAAGAAACGCAATAGGAGGAAACATCATGACAGCCCTCCTCGTCATCCTGCTCTTCATCGTCCTCTTCCTCATCGCCACCCTGTGGCAGATGATCCGTGTCGTCCCCGAATACGAACGCCTCGTCATCTTCCGCTTGGGGCGGGTCATCGGCGCCAAGGGTCCGGGAATCGTCCTCGTCCTCCCCATCGTCGACAAACCGGTGCGCGTCGACCTCCGTGAACAATTCCGGGAAATCCCCCACCAAACGGCCATCACCAAGGACAACGCGCCCATCGCCATCGACTTCCTCATCTACTGGCGGGTCGTCGACCCCGTCAAAAGCATCATCGAAGTGGGGGACTTCATCAGCGCGGCCATGGGCATCGCCACGACGACCCTCCGCGCGGTCATCGGCGACATCATGCTCGATGACGTGCTGGCCCGACGGGAGCAGATCAATTACGTCCTGCGCACCAAATTGGACGAAGTGACCGAACGGTGGGGCGTCAAAGTGACCAGCGTGGAGATCCGGGAAATCCTCCCCCCGCAGGAGATCCAGGAGGCCATGAACAGGCAAATGTCCGCGGAGCGGAATCGCCGCGCCATGGTCACCGAAGCCGAAGGTCAGCGGGAAGCCGCGATCAAAGTGGCCGAAGGGGAAAAGCAGGCCGCCATCCTGCGCGCGGAGGGGGAGAAACAAGCCGCCATCCTCCAGGCCGAAGGGGAACGTCGGGCGCAAATCCTGCGCGCCGAGGGGTTTGCCCTCGCCCTCGCCCACATCACCGAAGTCGCCCGCTCCCTGGACCCGAACACCATGACCCTCCAGTACCTGGACGTGCTCAAAGCCCTGGGGACCAGCTCGTCCAGCAAGTGGATCGTCCCGGCCGAACTCCTGCGGCTGGGCACTCACCTTTTCGACGAAGGGAAATCCGCCGGGGCCGAGTAAGGGCTCCCCTCACCGGGGTTCCAAATTGTACGTCAGGCGGTAGAGCAACCATCGTCCCTGCCGTTTGACCAGCTCCCAGCGGTCGCCACCGGGAGCGACCTCACTGCCGATGCGGGTCGTGCTCGTCACCACCGCGTGGTCCCCCTCGACGCGGATGTGCAAGTCCGGGTGGGCCACCAGGCCCGGATTTCCGGGGAAGACCAGGTGCACATACCGCTGGTAGATCGCGTCCTTCCCCCGCCACACCGCGTCATCCGAGGGATCGTCCGGGGTGTGACGGGCATCCCGGATCTCCCCATCCTCGGCCCACAAGCTCATGAGCAGGGTGATGTCCTGGGTGGCCACACCGCGGGCCTCGGCCTGGAGCACCGCCTCAACGGCCGCCCGGTCGTCCAGGCCCCAGCCGACGGGGGTGGGGGTGGGCGTGCCGCCAGAGCGGTGGCAACCGACGAGGAACATCATCAGGAAAAGGAACAAAAGAGGCCCGGGCCGCAAGGGCCCGGGCGTTCGTGACCGCATCATCCCTCACGATCCTCCACTGACCTGCACATCGTAATTCAAGGGCACGAACTCAATCCACGTCCGGCCGGGCTTGAAGGGGAAAGGTCGGCCGTCCATGTCCAGGTACTCGGTCATCTGATAGCGATCCGTGTGGCGCCAGCGCGCTCGGTACCAGCGACCGTCGCGGAAAATCCACGCCTCCCCCTCTCCGTCCAAATAGATGCGGATACCGCGAGACCCGGCCGAATCCTCGATCATGTCCGTGTTCTCGTGTTTCGCAAAGTGAACGACCACGTTGCTCACCGCGATGATCTGCTTGTCCGCCCGGTCCACGTGGGGTTCCCCGCGCACGTACCGCTCGTACTGCCCCGTCTGCGCGTTGTACTTCCACGTCACTTGGCAGCACTTGGGATAGGGGATGACGATCTGCGTGGCCGGCTGCCCTCCGGGTGGTGGGGTCTCCTGGAAGTAGAACCCGCGCAGGGGGACGGCCTTTTCCCAACCGTGGGCCCGGAGGTACGCCCGAGTTTTCTGCAGGTTGACCGACTTGCTTCCCCGCCAGTCGTACTCCGGGTGCGTGGTGAAGATGCTCGGATGATAGTACTCATCCAGGTCGATGAAATCCTCGCCCGCGTCGCGCGCCTGCTTCAGGCGGAAGCGGATGCCATCGCTGGCTCCCGAATGCACCAGCGCCGCGTGGTACTCCCGAGCCAGGGCAATGCTGACCAGGCGGGCACTGCGGACGGGCCACACCTTGACCGGGTCCCGGCTGAGGAAGACGCCGGTGATGCGCGTCATAAAGGAGTGAATCACCTCCGGATGCTGCGGGTCCATGAGGCTATCGATGAGCTCTTCGTATATGACGTCAGCCTGGTTCAGGCCGATCTGTGGTCGGATTTTCGGGTCGTTGCCGATGCGCACGTGAATGGGTCGCCGTTTCAGGACCGCGGGGTCGGGCACGACCTGTCCTGTTAGGGGGTTCACGTTATCCGGCCGGGGAGGCAGGGGCACGGGCGTCGCGGCTGCCCACGTGGGCGTGGGGGCCGAGGGCGAAGGCG
>WGAA01000208.1 GCA_015489285.1 Anaerolineae bacterium
TCCACGCTGAGCGGGCTCGCCGAGTGGTGGCTTGCCCCTCTTCAGGACCGTTACCGGGAGATCCTCGAACTGCGTTACGGACGAGATAGGCGACCTCAGACCCTGGAGGCCATCGGTCAGCGATTGGGCGTGTCCCGCCAGCGCGTCCTCCAGCTCCTGCAGAAGATCCACAGGTACCTGAACGTGCCCGCGGTCCGACAGCGCATCCGCCCCCTGGACGAGGAGATAAGGGCGTTGTTCAAGGAGCACGGGGGCACTTTGGACGAGGAGACGTTGGCTTCCTTCCTTTCGTCGAAGTACCCCGAAGCGTCCCCCGCTCTGGTTCACTGGTTCACCCGGATGTGGTTGGATGTGACGCCCTGGGTGACGAAGGAGGGGCCTTCCCGCTGGAAGCTCGATCTCATATAAACACACGGAGAGGTGCTTATGGCTCAAGAGTACGAGGTGATTATCGGCATGGAGGTCCATGCCCAATTGTTGACCCGCTCGAAGATGTTTTGTAGCTGTAGCGCGGATTACGTGGATGCACCCCCCAACACGCACGTGTGTCCGGTGTGCATGGCCTTGCCGGGCGCGTTGCCGGTCATCAACAAGGCCGCGGTGGAGGCAACGATTCGGACCGGCCTGGCCTTGAACTGCCGCATCGCGTCCTTTTCCGTGTTCGCCCGCAAGAACTACTTCTACCCGGATCTCCCCAAGGGGTACCAAATTTCCCAGTACGAACTTCCGCTGACCACCGACGGTTGGGTGGAGATCGAGGACGACGCGGGCCATCCCAAACGGGTCCGCATTCGCCGCGCCCACCTGGAGGAGGACACGGGGAAGCTGGTCCACATGGACGGGTACAGTCTCGTGGACTTGAACCGGGCCGGAGTTCCCCTGCTGGAAATCGTGACGGAGGCGGACTTGCGCAGCGCGGATGAGGCGTATCGCTACTTGCGCAAGTTGCGCACGATTTTGCGCTACCTGGGCGTGAGTACCGCGGACATGGAGAAGGGAGCCATGCGGTGCGAGGCCAACCTCTCCGTCCGTCCCAAGGGCCAGAAGACCCTGGGCACGAAGGTGGAGATCAAGAACCTCAATTCCTTCAAGGCCGTACGGGACGCCATCGCTTACGAGGTGCAACGGCAGGTCCGCATCCTGGAGGAAGGCGGGACCATCGAGCAGGTGACGCTGGGATGGGACGCGAGCCGAGGACGGACTTTTGTGCAGCGGACGAAGGAGGAGGCCCACGATTACCGCTACTTCCCCGAGCCCGACCTGCTCCCCCTCGAGGTGTCCCAGGAGTGGGTGGAAGCCCTCCGGGAGACGTTGCCCGAACTCCCCGACGCGAAGATGGACCGCTTCGTCCGGGAGTACGGGTTGAGCCGCAAGGAGGCCTGGATCGTGGTGGAGGAACAGGATGTGGCCCAATGGTATGAGGCCGCGGTCCGCGCGTACGGGGCCCCCCGCCAGGTGTACAACTGGCTGACAGGGGAGATCTTCCGCTACCTGAACGAGGCAAACGTGCCCATTGATGAGATTCGGGTGACCCCCGAGGGGCTGGCCGAGCTCCTCCGCCTGGTCGACGACGGGACGATTAACCGGAACACGGCGAAGAGCGTTCTCCAGGAGATGCTGGCCACGGGCAAGGATGCCCGTACCATCGTGGAGGAACAGGGGTTGGCCCAGGTGAGCGATGAGGCCGCGCTGGCGTCCATTGTGGAGGAGATCCTCGCCGCCCATCCCGATGAGGTGCGCCGTTACCGCGCGGGGAAGAAGGGCCTGTTCGGCTGGTTTGTGGGACAGGTCATGCGGGCAACCCGGGGGAAGGCGAACCCCGATCTGGTGCGCAAGTTGCTGCAGGAGCGGTTGAACGAATAAGGAGGCCGAAGATGACAGAGGCGCAGAGGCCGCGGGTCGGTATTGCTTTCTCCGGAGGCGCGGTGCGGGGGTTCGCTCATCTGGGGGTGTGGGAGGAGCTCGCGTGTCGTGGGTTCACCCCGTGTTGTACCGCGGGGACGAGTGCAGGGTCCATCGTTGCCGCGCTCATCGCGGCCCAGGTGCCCATCGACGCGATTTGGCGTAAGGCCGAGGAGATCAAGTGGCGCCGCATGTTGCACGTGGTCCCGCCCACCCGGTTGGGGCTCTTCAGCTTGGACCCCCTGGCGGAGTTCCTGGAGGAGTTGATGGGTGGTCCCAAGACGTTCGACGAGTTGCCTCTCCCCTTTGCCTGTGTGGCCTTTGACCTGGAGCGGGAAGAGCCCGTCATCCTGCGGGAGGGCCCTGTTGCCAAGGCCGTTCAGGCCAGTTGTTCCGTGCCCGGAGTGTTTGCCCCCGTCGAGTGGGAAGGGCGCCTTCTGGTCGATGGCGGGGTCGTGCGCAACCTTCCCGTGGGCCTCCTCTTTGACCTGGGGGCCGAGCGCGCGGTGGCCGTGGATGTCATCCCCGCGCGGGGCACCCCCCATCGTCCCAAAACGCCCCTTGGGGTGGCTCTGGACGCGCTGTACAACATGATGCGGGTCAACCACGAGGGGGATCGGGCCGATGTGGTGATCACCCCCGATGTGCGCAGTTTTAGCTTCTACCGTATCGGACAGCGACATGCCCTGGCCCAACGCGGACGGGAAGCCGCGATCCGCGCCTGGGATGAGGTCGCACAACTCCTCACGGGAGCGAGGGAACCATGAGCCCGGATTGTGCACGCGTTCTCCAAGACGCGCACGCTATGTACGATCGGCTGGTCGCCTGGCGCCGGGATCTGCACCGCCACCCGGAGCTCGGTTACGAGGAACACCGCACGTCCTCCCTGATCGCGGAACACCTGTCCGACCTGGGCCTCCGGGTACAGCAGGGGGTCGCCCGGACGGGTGTCGTCGGCCTGCTGGAAGGGGGTCGAGAGGGGCCCACCCTCCTCCTCCGCTTCGACATGGATGCGTTGCCCGTGGAGGAGGAGAACGATGTGCCCTATCGGTCCGAATACCCGGGGCGTATGCACGCGTGTGGTCACGATGGGCATGTGGCCATCGGCCTGGCAACGGCCACCCTCCTCTCCCGCTACCGGGAAGAGGTGCCCGGCCGGGTGAAGTTCGTCTTCCAGCCCGCGGAGGAGGGGTTGGGGGGCGCGTTGCGCATGGTCCGGGAAGGAGTCCTGGAAAACCCCCGTCCGGACATGGCCTTTGGCCTCCACCTGTGGAACCCCATCCCCGTGGGGGATGTGGTCGTCCAGCCCGGCCCCCTCATGGCCGCGGCCGCGCGCTTCGATATCGATGTGGTGGGACGGGGAGGCCACGGAGCCCAGCCCCACCTGACCGTCGATGCCCTCGTCGCAGCGGCCCATATCGTCACCGGGTTGCAAACCATTGTCAGCCGCAATGTGGACCCCCTGGAAGCCCTGGTGCTCACGGTGGGGGAGTTGCACGCGGGCTCCGCGTTCAACATCATCCCCGGTCAGGCCTCCATGCGGGGCACCCTGCGCACCTTCAGCATGAACACGATGCACATGGCCCAATCCCGCCTCCGCTCCCTGGCCGAGGGGATGGCCCAGGCGTACGGCGCGCGCGCGGACGTCCGTTCCGAGGTCATCTCTCCCCCGGTGGTCAACGATGAAGAGGCCACCGCGTTGGTGCGTCGCGTCGCCCGGTCCCTCTTGGGCGAGGAGCATGTGGTCACCATCAAGCCCGTCATGGTCTCCGAGGATATGGCCGAATTCCTTACCCGAGTGCCCGGATGCTTTTTCCTCGTGGGGGCCCGCAACGAGGAGAAAGGGATCGTCTACGGTCACCACCACCCCCGTTTCGACATCGATGAGGAGGCGTTGCCCATCGGGACCGCGTTGATGACGGGGATTGTGCTGGCAGCAGGAGGGAACGGATGCTGAGTTACCCACTTCCCCAGTACCATTATCTCCTGGAGGTGACCCGTACACTGGCCTCCAGTTTGGACCTGCACGAGGTGTTGCAGCGGATCCTGGAGAGCGCGGCCCACATCCTTCAAGGACAGGTGGGGCTGCTGGCCTTGCGCAACCGCCAGGGGCAGTTGCAAGTGGTGGCCGCGTACGGGTTTCCCCGCACCCTCTTGCCCCGGTTCCGCCCCCTCCTGGAGGACATCCCTTACAGCCGCACGGATATGGGGTTCCGCCTTTCCCGGCAGGATGTGCTGGCCCGGCTGCGCCTCGTCTCCGAAGCCACTCAGCTGAATCTCCGCCAGGTCGTGGCCATTCCCCTGGCCCTGGAGGACGAGTTTTTGGGGATCATCTACATCTTCCGCACGTCGGATGAGCCCTTCACCCTGGAGGAGGAGTACCTCCTGCGCGCGTTTGCCGACCACGCGGCCATTGCCGTGCGGAACGCCCGCCTGTACACCGAACTCCAGCTGGAACGCAATCGCCTGCGCACCATCATCGAGAACAGCGCGGACGGCATCATGATCGTCGATGCCCGTTGCCGCATCGAGGTGATCAACCGGGCCCTCAGTCGCATGACCGGCTGGCCCCCGGAACGGGCCCGAGGCAAAACGGCCGGTACGGTCCTCCACCTGGAAAACGCAACGGCCCCCGATCCTTGTGAGGGACTGAAGCGAGGGGAGACGTTGAAGGAGCAGGTGTATCGGGAGGGGGATATCATTCGGCCGGGTCACCCCCGCATCACCGTGGGGGTCACCTACACGCCCGTCTTCGACGAAGAGGGAAATCTGCAGTACATTATCATCAACGTCAACGACATCACCCGCTTCCGCGAGGCCGAGGAGATGAAGTCCACCTTCATCTCCGTCATTTCCCACGAGCTCAAAACGCCGGTTGCCCTTATCAAGGGGTATGCGGCCACACTGCGGCGGGAGGACGTCCAGTGGGATGAGGAGACGATCCGGGAGGGGTTGGCCATCATTGAGGAGGAGGCGGACCGTCTCAACCAGCTGATCGATAATCTGTTGGACGCGTCGCGCATCCAGGCCGGGGGCCTGAAGCTGGAGAAGGAGGAGGTCGATCTGCGGGATCTCATTCAGAAGGTCGTCAAGGGTTTCCGCGTTCAGACGGCTGCCCATAAAATAGTAATTGACGTTCCCGAGGACCTTCCCCCTGTGTGGGGGGACCGGGAGCGCATCCGACAGATTTTGTCCAACTTGTTGAGCAACGCGGTCAAATATTCCCCCAAGGGGGGCGTCATTCGTGTGGGCGCCTGGGCTGAGGGGGATTACGTGACGGTGTACGTCGCGGACCAGGGGATCGGGATCCCCGAGGAGGAGCAGGCGCGCTTGTTCGACAAGTTCTATCGGGTGGATTCGAGTTTGCGGCGCCACACGAAAGGGGCCGGTCTGGGGTTGTACCTGGCCAAGGCGCTGGTGGAAGCTCATGGAGGACGCATTTGGGTCCACAGTCGACCGGGGGAGGGAGCGACGTTTTTCTTCACTTTGCCCATCGCCAAGGGCACGTCCACAGGACGCGAGGAGGGGGATTACAACGATAAAGGAGCGGAGGGATGAAACGACGGCCTCTTATTCTGATCGTCGATGACGAGTCCCGCATGCGACGTTTTGTTCGCTTGAACCTGGAGACGGAGGGATTCGACGTCATCGAGGCGGAGAACGCGTTCGAAGCGTTGGAGAAGGTGCGTACGAAGATGCCCGATCTGGTCATCCTGGATGTGGCCATGCCGGATATGGACGGGTTTGAGGCGTTACAACGCATTCGGGAGATCTCCGACGTGCCGGTCATTATGCTGACGGTCAAGGACGACGAGGAGGACCGCATCCGAGGTCTGGATTTGGGCGCGGATGATTACGTGACGAAGCCTTTCAGCCCGCGGGAGTTGGCCAGCCGGATCCGGGCGGTGCTCCGCCGCGTGTCCCAGTCCGAGGAGCATTTACCCGATGTGGTGGAGGTGGATGACGATTTGAAGATTGATTTCGCCCGCCGTGAGGTCTGGGTGCGGGGCAAGCTGGTCAAACTCCGCCCCACAGAGTTCCGGCTGCTTTACCATCTGGTGAAGAACGCGGGGTGGATCCTGACTCACGAGCAGTTGCTCACGCGCGTGTGGGGCCCCGAGTACCGTGATGACAGTCACCTCTTGCGCCTGTACATCACCTATTTGCGCAAGAAGATCGAGCCCGATCCCGCCCATCCCAAGTACATTCTCACGGAGCGGGGTATCGGGTATCGCTTTGTGGATTTCAAGCGAAAACGGGAGGAGAAGGGGGAAAAGTAGGTCGGCAGCTGGCTTTCCCCCTTCCCCTGGGGTATACTCCGGCTTGCCTGTGAACCTGTGGGCAAGTGGGGGAGTTGCCCCTTGTGGAATTCTTATCGTCTGGAGGAAGGTTATGGCCATCGCTCAGGAACTGTTGGAGATCTTGCGCTGTCCCGCGTGTGTGCGCAACGGTCCGGACGCGGGCATGCTCGATTTGGTGCGCGACGGCACGTGGTTGGTGTGTCGCGACTGCGGTCGGAAGTACCCCATCCGCGAGGACATCCCTGTGATGCTCATCGAGGAGGGGGATAAGTGGAAGGATGTGCCCGTGGACGAACTCCCCGACCCGGGTCCCCTGGTCCCGGAAAGTGAGGCGTGACGCGCCCGGGCCCGCGCGGGAGCTCCGCCCGGGGGTGAACGATACGGTAGTAAACCCTGTGCCCGTCCGGACTTCCGAAGCCCCGAAGCACTTCGGAAGTCCGGACCGACGATCGTCATGAAAACAACGATTAACGATTGACGATTAACGATTAATTGAAGGGATAGTGTGGTTATGGGGGTTAGCGCGATAGATGGGGAAAAGTAACGAGTAACGGAGTAACGAGTAACCGCCTGGAGCGAAGACAAAGTTGACTCTACAAAGCCAACCCGTCTTCAAGTCACGCTGTCAAGTCCTGAAATACGTTTAGTCTGGTCCTGCGGATAGTCAGCATTTGGCACATTAACAAGTGGCCTCCGTCTCGGGTGGAAAGACTAAGGCAGGTGCCGTGACACGGCCGAGATAGACATCTTCGGGCCGGGCGTAGTTCAGGCTCA
>WGAA01000209.1 GCA_015489285.1 Anaerolineae bacterium
AGGAGGTACTTGCGCTCATAAATGGCTCCTGCTTGCATCGTGGGGATGACGTAGTCCCGCAGGAATTCCAGGCGCAGGTCCTCGATGTAGATTTTGCTCGCTCCCGAGGCCAGGGCCTTCTCCTCGAGCCCCTCCAGCTCCTCATCCTGGCCCAGGTTAGCCGTGAAACAAATGACCTCGCACCCGTACGTCTCCTTCAGCCAGGGGACGATGACCGACGTGTCCAATCCCCCCGAGTAGGCTAAGACGACCTTCTTCACCTGTTGTTCTGCCATGATGCACTCCTTTTTCCTGGAATGTTTTGAGTGATTTTGGGGCCAACAAAAAAGCCACGTGGCCGGTGCTCACGTGGCTTTGAGGACGAGAGATAGACCGCGCGTTGACGACAGGGCTACCCCTCGCCCTGCCTGAACCTCACGCGTTCGCAATTCAAGGCGACAACCTGCCGCTCAAACCCCACCCGTGGAACAACCATTCCCTTCTCCTGTAACGAGTAACTGCCTGGCATAGAAAAACAACGATTAACGATTGACGATTAACGATTAAAGGGCTGGCACGAGGACAAAGTTGTCCCTACCGCGCCAACGTTCATAACGAGTAACAGAGTAACGAGTAATTGGATGGCGTGACGACGAGGTTGTCCCTACAAAGCCAACTTCTCTTTGAGTTGCGTATTACGCATCACGTATCACGCATCACGTCATCACGCCAAGCTGCGCCTCCAGTGCCGACGTTCTCATCGGCGCCTGACGAATGACGAATGACGAATGACGTTACGCATCACGTATCACGCATCACGTCGCCGGAGCCAAGATGCGCTAACAGCGCCGACTTCCCCCCGGCGCCTGACGCATGACGGGTGACGCATGACGCCTGACGCATCCCGCCAAGCGGCCTTGACAACCTACCCATCCACGGCAATAATTCCTCCGTACCCCATAGTAGCACGCGTACAGGGAACGAGCAAATTCCTTTCATGGACATCTTGGCCGATCTGAACCCCCAACAACGGGAAGCGGTGACCTATACCGGCGGCCCCCTCCTGGTCATTGCCGGACCGGGCAGCGGGAAGACCCGCATCATTGTGCGGCGGGCCGCGTACTTCGTCCTGCACCGGGACGTTCCCCCCGAACACATCTTGGCCATCACCTTTACCAACCGGGCCGCGGAGGAGATGCGCGGTCGGCTTCACGCCCTCCTGCAAGATCGGGCCGACGCCATGTGGGTCTACACTTTCCACGCCGCGGCCTTACGCCTCCTGCGCCGCTTCGGCCATCACATCGGGCTCCCCGAGGACTTCACCGTGGCCGACGAGGAAACCCAACGCTACATCCTCCTGGACGTCCTGCGACGCCTGGAGCTCAGCCTGGAACACCACCCCCTGCACATCATCGCCGACTACATCAGCCGCCGGAAAGCCCGCCTCCTGGACCCCACCCAACCCCTGGAAGGGGACCCGATCCCCCCGGTGTGGCTCGAGGTGGCGCGTCGCTACCAGGACATCCTGGAACGGGAACACCTCCTCGACTTCGACGACATCATCGAACGGGCCGTCCACCTCCTGCGGGCCCGTGACGACATCCGGGAACACATCCAGCACACCCTCACCCACACCCTGGTGGACGAGTACCAGGACATCAACGTGGCCCAGTACACCTTCCTCACCCTGCTGGCCCCTCCCTCCGCGGAAGTCACGGCCGTGGCCGACGAGGACCAGTCCATTTACGGCTGGCGTGGCGCCGCCCCCCACCTGGTCGACCGCTTCAAGCGCCACTATCGCCCCCACATCGTCCAGCTGGCCCTCTCCTACCGCAGCACGGAACACATCCTCTACGCAGCCCAGAAGTTCGTGGCCAAGCGACGCCTGCGCGAGGAACAAACCTTCCTCCGCACCCGCAGAGGCCCCGGCCTTCCCATCCGCCACCTCATCTTCCACACCCTGGAACAGGAACAACAGTGGATCGCCAAGCTGGTGGAAAAAGCCGTGGGGGAATGGGGATACTCGTACAAGGATATCGCCGTCCTCTACCGCGTCCACACCCTGGCCGACGGGGTGGAACAGGCCCTCCTCCGCCGGGGCATCCCCGTCCAACGGGTCTACCCCCGGGATCCCCTGCGGCACGACGTGGTGACGGATATCGTCCGGTACCTGGCCCTGCTCCACACCCCGACGGAGTACGACTACGTCCACGTGCTCCAGTTCCCCACCGCGCTGGTGGATGAACCCACCCAGGCCCTGGCCGAGGACCTGGCCCGGCGTCGCGAGGTCACCCTGGGATACATCTTCCAGCACCCCGAAGCGTTCCCCGAGCTCGGTCCCCTCACCCGCTGGCAACTGGCCCGTTTCCGTGACGACGTGCAGGAGGTGCGAGAGCGCACGACCACCGCGCCCCTGGCCGATATCGTGGACCGGGTGTTCGACCTGCTGGCCCGGCGGCGCTCCCCCTTTACCCCCGAGGAGGGCCGTCAGGTGCGGGAATTGCAGGCCGCGTTCGGGGCCCATCCCCTCCTCCCCCGCCTGCTGGCACACCTGCACGCGTCGGGACGCGTGGGCCTGGAAGTGGAGCCCGGCCTGGAGGAGGATGTGGACGCGCAGGCCGCCCACCTGATCCTGGAGGAGGTCCTCGGCCGGGTGGCCGGGATCATCGGGGATTCGGAGGCGCACGTCCGCATCCGAATTCGCCCCCGGGCCCTGGAAATCGTCTGGGAGGACGGGGGGACGACGACCCTCAAGGGGACGCCGTCGCTGGCATTACAGGCATGGCTCCTGGCCGGTGCCGTGATCACGGGGCTGGAACCGGCCGGCCGGGGGGATTACGTGGTCTACGATGTGGAGACCACGGGCACCCATCCCCGGCGGGATGAGATCGTGGAGATCGCGGCCCAACACTATCGGGGGGAGACCCCTATCCCACCCCCCTTCTACGCGCTCGTCCGCCCCACCCGACACCGGTTCATCCCCCAGGCGGCGACCCGGGTCCACGGCATCACGTGGCAACACGTCCGGGATGCCCCCACCATCGACGCGGTACTCCCCGAATTCCTCGACTACATCGGGGAGTGGACTCTGGTGGGGCACAACATCCGGGAGTTCGACAACCACTTCCTGGACCGGGCCCTGGGGGAGCACCTGCAACGGGGGCTCACCAATCCCACGGTGGACACGCTGGAGATGGCCCGGCGTCTGCTCCCTCACCTGCGGCGTCACACCCTGGAGCACCTCTCGCGCGTTCTGGGCGTGGCCGAGGGCCAGCTGCATCGGGCAGGGGAGGATGTGGTCCAGACCGCGGCCGTGTACCACGCGCTCCTACGGGAAAACCGCTACCTCCGGGCCCGAGAGGGACTTCCCCACCTCCTCCCCCTCGTCGCGGTTGCCCTGGTGAGCCGGGGCGCGCCGCTGAAGCCGCCGTACAGGGCCCTCCTCCACGGAGCCCGACGCGTCCTGGAGCGGTTTCCCCGCCAGCCCCTGCTGGACGCGCTCGTCGCTTCCCTGGGAGAGGAGGGACAGTGGCTGGCCCTGGAGGCCATGCGCTACCTGCGCGATGTGGATGTGCCCCCGGATCCGGAGGAGGAACGGTGGCAACGGTGGCGGGACCTCTTTCTGGAGTGGGTCCAACGATACCTCCAGGCAGGGGGTGAACCGACCCTGGCCGGATTTCTCGATTACCAGGCCCTGAGAACCGCGATGGACCAATACGATCCGGAGGCCAACGCGGTGACGCTGATGACGTTGCACAACGCGAAGGGGACGGAATTCGCCATCGTGGTCATCGTCGGGTTGGAGGAGGGACATCTCCCCCTCTGGACGACCCGGGAGGACGAGGCGGCCCGCAACGAGGAACGACGGGTGTTCTACGTGGGCATGACCCGGGCACGGGACCGCCTTTACCTGACGACGGTGTTGGACCGACACGATGGGGTGCAACGCTCCCCCAGCCCGTATGTGTTCGAGCTGGACCCGGAGCGGGTCCAACGGTATCAGTTCGACCGGCGAGGTCGCCGGGTGAAAGGATGAGAGCATGGTTCACGTTTCCCGCGATCTTTTCGAGCAGTGGGTCGCAGAAGCGCTCGACGCCCTGCCCGAGGATATTGCCCGCTATGTGGACAACGTGGAGGTCGTGGTCCAATGGTGGCCCACCCGGGAGCAGTTGCGCAGGGCGGGCCTTCCCCCCAACGGTCTTCTCCTCGGCCTCTACGAAGGTGTGCCCCTGACCCGGCGGGGGATCGCCTACGGGCTCGTCCCCCCCGATAAGATCACCCTGTTCCAGGGCCCCCTGGAACAGGTCTCCTGGGATGTGGACGATTTGCGACGGCGGGTGCGCCACACCCTCATCCACGAGTTGGCCCATCACTTCGGCATCAGCGACGAACGCTTGCGGGAGCTGGGCGCTTACTAGGAACGAGGTGCCTTATGATCCGGTTGGGCTGTGCCGTCCGTGTGTTGGGGAAACCGGGACTCAAGCCGTACGATACCCGACGATGGCAATCGGGGCCGCACTTGAGCGTGAGCCTGGCCTACGTGCGCGATATCCTCCTCTACCTGGATCGGATACACATCCACGTCTACCGCATGGCCTCGGACCTGGCCCCCTACATCACCCACCCCGATTTCCCCGAATTCCACAACCAGATCGAGGAGTCCCTGACGGAGCTGGAGCATGTGGGCTCGCTGGCCCGGGAGCTGGGTATCCGGTTGACGTTCCACGCGCCCGGTCACGTGGTTCTGAGCAGCGAGAACGAGGCCCTGGTCGCCCAGAGTGTGCGCAAGCTCGAGGCTCTGGCCCGCATCCTGGAGGCGATGCACATGGGCCCGGAGAGCGTCATCGTCCTCCACGTGGGGGGTGGGTACGACGCGCCCGCCGCGGCCCTGGACCGATTTTGCCGCCGGGTGGACGCGCTCCCCGAGGCCGTCCGCAAACGCCTCGCCCTGGAACACGATGACACGACCTTCGACGTGACGGACGCGCTCACGGTCCACGAACGCACCGGCCTCCCCGTAGTGTTCGACATGTTGCACCACCGCCTGCTGAACCGCCGGGGGATAGAGATGGAGGAGGCCCTCGCGCTGGCCCTGGCCACCTGGCCCCCGGGAGTGCGTCCCAAAGTGCACCTGGCTTCTCCCAGCACTGCGGCCCGCCACATCGAACACAAGAACCCCATCACCGGACGCCGCTTTACCACGGTCCACCCGCCGCGGCTCAACCAGCACAGCGACTTCATCCACCCCTTCGATGCCATCCTCCTCCTGCGCGCGCTCCAGGGGCGGGATGTGGATGTGATGGTGGAGGCGGGAGGACATGACATTGCCGTGCAGAAGGTGTACCAGGATGTGGCCCGTCTGGCCCCCGATGTGGCCCTGGAGCTGGAGGGGCGGGCGGATCGGGATGTGGAGGAGCTGGTCCTCAGCGAGGCCACCTGGTCCGGCGTCCCCGAAGAGGAGGAGGGGGACCGGGTGCTGGTGGTGGTCCTGAACAACGAGCGGGATTTCCTGCGGGTGCGCGATGAGGGCTGGTATCGCATTCCGGTAAAACGGGCCCCCGACCGGGTGGCCGCGGATTATCTCGCCTTTTACCTGACGAAGGTCTTCGGCCCGGACCGGTGGTCCATCCCCTATATGGCAAAGGTGAAGCGCTACCGTCTGGTACGACGCCGGGATCTGTTGCCCGAGGAGGCGGATCATCCCCGGGCGGACGAGTGGTATTACAAGGTGGAGCTCGGGCCCCTGGAACGTCTCCCCCATCCGGTCCCCAGCCGTCGCCTGCGCCGGGTGACGTTCATCCCCACGACGTTGCACCGCCTTCTCACGGCCCAGGAGATCAACGACCTCTGGCTGGGAAACGCGCTGCAAGAACAGTTGTACCGGGCTCTGGTGGCCTATCGGCTGCCCACCGCAAAGGCGTCGGGTGTGGCCGAATCCCGGACGACGTACGGCGCGGGGCTGACCATCCCCTGCGTCGAGGGGGATTTGCGGGTCCTCATCGCGGAGGAGGGGCCGGACGGCGAGGATACCCTGGTGGTCCACCCCCAGGACGTGATCTATCACCTGGAGTCGGTGGTGGAGCGGATTCAGGAGGCGGTGACCGCGCGCGGGGGGCCCGAGGCGCGCCCTCCTCAGGAGGGGTAAGAGGCCAGGATGTCGGGGGCCCGCGCGCGCCAGCGTTCCTTGACGATGCGCTCCTCCCGGAAGAGACGCTGTTCCAGCACGGTGATGTCCAGGGGGCGCAGGGTCATGATGAACGCGTCCTCCCGGTTGTCGCTGTAGTACCGGTGACGCTTGCCCACGACGCGAAAGCCAAAGGAAAGGTACAGACGCTGGGCGGTCACGTTGCTCACCCGCACTTCCAGGGAGGCTTCCTGCGCGCCCCGCCGAGCCGCCTCCACCAGCAGATCCGCGAGGAGCCACGCGCCCAGGTGCAATCCCCTGAATTCGGGGTGGACCGCGATGGTGCTCACGTGGGCTTCCGGCGCGTAGAGCCATATGCCCCCGTAGGCAACGATGGGCGGCAGGGGAGGTCCTGAGGTGCGGATGGCGCGGTAGAAGCTCAGCGCGTTGTACCGGAGTTCGTAGCGGTAAATGCCCGCGTTCCAGGGGAGGGAAAAGGCCCGCCGCTCGATGTCCATGACCGCGGGGATGTCCTCTTCCCGCAAGGTGTCCAGGCGGAAGGGGAAGGAAGGCTCCGCCGTCTTCATGGCGCGCTGCTCCCCGGATGGCGGAGGTAGATGGGGCTCAATGTGGCCGGGTCGTCCCGACGGCCCTCGCTTAGGGCCCGGTGCCCCAGCGCGGCCAACCACCCGGGCCTGCGTAATCCTTCGGCCGGATCGGCAAGGCGAAGGTGGGGGCCACCCTCCTCGCGAAGGGTCTGGACCTGCGTCGCGGTGAGTTCCCCCACGACGAACACGGGCCGGGCCCGTTCCCGCAAAATGCGGGCCAGGGTGGGCACATCGTCCAGGTGGTATCCGTCCAGGGCCGTGGGGGTATCCCCGGGGGTGTAGAGGGCCCAGCTCACGCGCGTCCGCCCCGCCTGGATCACCGCGCAGATCTCGGAGGTCAGGTGCCGGTAGGGGTAGGCCAGGATGTCCAGGGTGGGAATGCCGACGAGGGGGACGGCGTGGGCGAGGACGATGCCCTTGGCCAGGCTGAGTCCCACCCGTAACCCGGTATACGATCCGGGACCGATGGCCACGACGAGGCCGTGGAGTGCCGAAGGGGTGAGTCCTTGATCCTCCAGCGCGTCGTTCACGCGCGGGAGCAGGGTGGTGGTGTGACGACGCCGTGCCCACCAGGTGATTTCGTACCGCACCTGATGGGCACGGGGATCGTAAAGGGCCACGCCGGCCCAATCCGTTGCGGTGTCGATGGCCAGCAGCATGGGGTTCGTTTATCCCTCCGCGCCGGTGGCTCCGGCCAGGGCCGCTTCATCCTCCAATTCCAATCGCCCCAGCTGGCCGATGTAATGTCCCATGACCCAGAGGTACCAGATGTAGGCAGGGAAGAGGCCGATGATGCAGAGGAGGGTCCCCACGGTCTCGGCCACGGTTTCTACGGCGATGTTCAACAGGGCCACGATGATGACGTCCCCGGGATGCCGCCGGATGAAGTTCAACACCCGCCGTACGTTCAAGGCCGGTCCGATGGCCCGTTCCCGGGCAACGATCCAGGTGATTACGGGGCTAACGACGAGGAGGAGTAGAAGGAAGAGAAGGAGCAGGATGCTGCACGTGAGTAAGCCCAGGAGCCCGAACGCGGCCACGATACCTTCCTCCTCCCCACTGACCAGGAGCCAGCTGATGAGGGTGGGCACGGAAAGGACGATGATGGGGATGGCCCAGATGAAGGTGGCGACGAGCACACGAAAGCCGTCGGCCAACAGTTCCCCGAAGTTGTCCCAGGAGGGGAGGGGGAGTTCTTTCCCCTCGGCAACGTTGCGGGCTACCGCGATCTGGTAACCGCTGAGCATGATAAGGGGAATCAACCCGATGAGGACGATGGAGAATACCAGCCCGACGAGGAAGATGAGGGCGCCAACGAGCATCTTGACCACCCAATCCGGGTCCTCGAAAGCAAATGTCAACGCACGTCCGACGTCCAAACGCATGATGGCCTCCTTCCCTGTTTCGATTTTATGAGAGATGATAGCGCAACCAGTCCACAGCGGCAATGAAGCCTGCCGCCAAAAGGGTCCCACCCAAGAGGTAGGGCCAGGGGGATTCCCCCTTTTCAGGACGCATTAGTGCACGCAATGTTGCGGCCATGAGAAGGGTAAAGCTGAGGATCACCCCACCCGCAGCCACGATGCCCACGGCCCACCGCACCATCCCGCCCAGGGCGATGCCCCCTAAGGGAACAAGGCCCCCCAGGAGGACCCACGGGAGGTCGGCGGGCATGGAGACGGCCGGCGACGCGTTTCCCCTGGGCCACATGAGGGAGGCAAAAAGGGCCCAAAGGTGACTGCCGACGACGATGCCCATGAGGTAGCCGCTCACCAGGCGTGTGATGTTGTGCGGGGGGTAGATGTGGGCCAGTCCCAGGAAGTCGAGAAAGGAATTGAGGCCGTCGACGGCCCAGAGCAGGACGAGTACCCCCCATATTCCCGGATACCGTTGTATCGGCCATCCCCGATAACGCCATCGTCTCCGCATTCCGATGAAGATGAGGACGAGCAGAATGCCCCAGTATTGGCCCGTACATCGGGCGCATAGAGGCATCGGTCCGAGCACTGTTATATACGAATGCTCGGGCATTTGGTGACAGACCGCGTAGCCAACCCAGTGCGCCCACGTGTTCAGCCACGAGGTGAACGGCATCGGCATGAGTGCGCCTCCCGGGGGGTATTATAGCTCGGGTGGTGGGGATTGGGTATTTGGCGTCGGGCGTCATGCGTCAGGCGGCGGGAGGATGCTGGCGCGGCGAGGTGTCCTTTGGCTTGGGGGTGTGATGCGTAATGCGAAATGCGTAATGCGTAGCTTAGAGCCGGGTTGGCGCGATAGGGTCAACCTTGTCCTCGCGCCGGCCCTTTAATCGTTAATCGTCAATCGTTAATCGTTGTCTTTCCGCGCCCGGCGCTGGTGGGCCAACCTTGCCTCCCCGCCATCCGATTACTCGTTACTCCGTTACTCATTACGCATTGACACCACCTATCCCCTCGGGTATACTGGGCTCCGCACAATTGTTCAGCACGGCACATTTGTGCAGCCGCGCGGTCCATGATCCCTTTCCAGGAGGCACACGATGAGCGAGGTCCAACCCCTGACCGAATTGTCGGTCATCGAGTACGTGAAGCAGCGTGAAGTGTACGATAAGGTGTTCCGGCGCGCGGAGGACTTACAGGCGGAACAGATCACCGAGGGGAACGTGAACCTTCTCTTCCGCGTCTACAGCGCCGCGGCCCCCAAGGAGAAGTCCGTCATCGTCAAGCAAGCCCTTCCCTACGCCTGGCGCTATCCCGACTTCAAGATGCCCGTAGACCGCTCCCGCATCGAGTACGAGGTGCTGAAAATCGAAGGGAAGTACTGCCCCGAACAGGTGCCCATCCTGTACGACTACGACGAGGAACGGCACATCCTCATCATCGAGGACTTGAATCGCCACCTGGTCATGCGTGAGGGCCTGATGCAGCAGAAGCGCTACCCCCACGTGG
>WGAA01000210.1 GCA_015489285.1 Anaerolineae bacterium
GCCTGTACCTGGCGGTTCAGCGAGTCCAGCCCTTGCCGGATGAGGGACTTGGCCGTGCTTTCGATGAGCCTCTGCCCCACCGCGGCGATGCGTCCCCCAACCTGGGCCTCCAGGGTGTACCTCAGGAGGGTCTTCTCCCCCTGATCTTCCAGGTGCAGGTCACCCTCACCCTTGACAAAGCCCTGGGGGCCCTGGCCTTCGACGACAAGGTGGTACCCCTCCTTGGGGCGCACGTCTCGCATCACGACCGTGCCCTGAAAGCGCCCCTGCACCGGGCCGACCCGGACGTTCATGGTGGCCTTGTAGGTGTCCTCGGACACTTTGGTCATTCCTTGCACGCCGGGCAATGCCTTGGCCAACGCGTCCGGGTCCATGAGGACTTCCCAGACGACATCACGGGGGCCATCGAAGGTGTATTCGCCTTCCAACCGGATCATAGGGGATTCTCCTTTCCTCGTTTATAAGGATATGCGATCCGCCGGGTAATACGTAATGCGTAATTCGTAATGCGTAACTTGGAGACAGGATGGCTCTATAGCGATCACCTTGTGTGCACGCCATCGCCCTACCTAGACTTCTGAAGTCTGCGAGACTTCGGAAGTCTGGAGTGCCCCGGCCTGCTGAGGTTCGCACGGCGCTGAACCGCCGTGCTCATTGAAGCAAAGCCCTCCGGGCTTGATCGCGTGAGGCCGCAGGCCTTTGCCAGGATGAGCCGGGCGGTTTAGCACCCGGCGCTGCTGGGACAACCTCGTCTTCACGCCGTCCCCGCTGCCGGGCCGACCTTGTCCTCGTGCCTCCTTAATCGTTAATCGTCAATCGTTAATCGTTGTCTTTCCACGTCGAAAGGAAAAGAGGCGAATTTCGGCGCCGGACTCGCCAAAATACCGCCTCCAGGAATGCACGTGTCAGGGTCGAGTTTTCCTTGGGATGTGTTATCGTCCGCCAGAGAATGCCTCATGCACGCTCGTCAAAAAGGGCAGGGATGAGTGCCTTTCCTCCGCCCTTCACCTGGGAAGTAACTGAAGTTCTGTCTGACGATCCCGGAGGGGATCCCCTCCGCCGTTTCCTGGATGGTGATGGGTATGATTTCGTATGCTGGGGGATTCATGTTCTATTTTATGCCAAACCGCCGGATCTGTCAAGTCCTTTGGGAAGCTGTCTAGGCAACCAGTTGACTGACAACAGGGCAAAGGTGTCGCCCCAGACGCCCACCTGCGCGGGCAGGTCGCGCAGGTTGTAGCGGTTGGCCATGCTGTAGCCGTACGCGCCCACGTCGAGCACGGCCAGGACGTCCCCCGACCTGGGGGTGGGGAGGAGATAATCCCGCCCCAGAACGTCCGCACTCTCGCAGTTCGGCCCCACCACGTCCACCGGTTCTACCGCTTCCCCGCGCACGACGGGCCAGATCCGATGGCGGGCGCCGTAGAGCGCGGGCCGGAGGAGGACGTTCATGCCCCCATCCACCGCGACGAAGGTGCGCCCCCAGGCCCGCTTGACCTGGACGACGCGCAGCAGGAGGACACCCACAGGGGCGATGAGCCACCGGCCGGGCTCCAACACCCAACGGACGTCCAGATCCCGCATGTGAGGGGCCCAGAGACGGGCCACCCGGTCCGGGGTGAGCGCGGGTTCCTCTGTGTAGGCGATGCCCAGTCCGCCCCCCATGTCCACCTCTTCCACCGGGTAGCCGGCCTGGCGCACGGTGCGTACCCAGTGGGCGACGACGCGGGCTATCGCTTCCACGTCCTCGGGGTGCAGGAGCTGGGATCCCAGGTGGACGTGGAGGCCACGGAAGCGAAGGTGAGGCGTCCTCATGATGTCCCGAATCGCGGGGAGGACGTCTTCCGGGGGGATGCCGAAATGGCTCCCCGGGGCTCCGACGCGCAGGTGGGTGTGGGTTTTGGCGTCGATGCCGGGGTTGATGCGCACGTTCACGGTGAGGGGACGCCCCACGGTTTGGGCGGCCCACGCGGCCCGGGGGATCTCCTCCCGGGCGTCCAGGTTGAGGGCCCGCACGCCCGCGCGCGCGGCGAGGAGGA
Organism: Anaerolineae bacterium; assembly: GCA_015489285.1. Classification (GTDB taxonomy): domain Bacteria; phylum Chloroflexota; class Anaerolineae; order JAADDB01; family JAADDB01; genus JAADDB01. Next base: position 2,040 of record WGAA01000210.1, read on the forward strand.
GGAGGGCATCGCTCTTGGCGTTGCCGTTGACGACGATCTTGTCCGGAGGGACGCCGGCGGCCAGCGCGGCCTGAAGCTCGCCCAGGCTGACCACGTCCGCGCCGCAATCCAGGTGCGCCAGATGGGCGAGGATGGCCGGGGTGGCGTTGGCCTTGTAGGCGTAGGCGATGAGCGCGTGGGGAAAGGCCTGCCGATACGTGCGCACCCGCCGGGTCAACGTGTCGAAACTGTACACGTACGTGGGCGTCCCCACCTCCTCGGCGATCTCGAGAAGGGAGACCCCGTTCATGTGCAGGATATCGTCTCGGTATTGCAACATGACTCCTCTCCTGGTCCGGTTTGGGGGGATTATACTAACGAGTGACGAGTAACGAGTAACTCCCTGGCGCGAGGATGGGATTGCCTTGACAAAACCCACCCGGCCAACGCGTCGACTTTTGACGACCGACGAACGACCAACGAAAGGTTGGCCCGGAAACGCCGGGCGCTAAACCGCCCGGTTCATCCTAGCGAAGGCCTGCGGCCTATGGCTAACGAGTGACGAGTAACGAGTAACTCCCTGGCTCGAAGACAAAGTGGACTCTACAAAGCCCACTTATCTTCAAGTTACGCATTACGTATCACGCATCACGTATCACGCATCACGTCGTCAAACCGCGCCTCCAGCGCCGACGTCCTCACCGCCGCCTGACGAATGACGCCCGACGCCTGACGTCCGCCGTCCCCGTTTGCCAGCCTACGAAGTTGTGAGTATAATGAAACGTCTCGCAAGATTGAGGAGGTGATGGAACTATGGCCAAGGGAAAGCCGCATGGCCGCAGGAAGAAGTGGACGTGGAGGGAGATTATCTTCTACGGGGTGACCTTCCTCATCGCCCTGTCGATGGTCCTCTCCACGGTACTGTGGGCCATGGGAAAGTGAAAAATAGCCGGGAAACTCCCGGATACATGAGGGCCCCACATTTTTCCGCCCAATTCGTGCATGTCGACAAAGGAGGCCTTTCATGGAGGGGATAGGTGTCTTCTTTTTTATTTTGTTCGTCTTTGCCAGTACCGCCACGCTCGTCGGTCTCCTCTGGAGCTTACTCGCCCACGGCCTTTGGGGCCATCCCGCCGGACCCCCCTCGCACCTTTCCCCCCAGGAAGCACGCCGGTGGACCCACGCCCACCCCGGCGGTCGTGACTCGGAACACCGGATGAGTTGGAGCCAGATAAGGGTCGCGGTGCGCGAACATCGCTGGAAAGACGTTTGGCCGGTCTTGCTCATCATGTGGGGAATCGGCGCCTCCCTCCTCTTCCTCGCGCTCGCCACCTTCTTCCTCTCCTCCAAACCGTGGGGAGGATTCATCGGCCTGGCCCTTGCCCTGGGCTATACCCTCGCCACTCGACGCGCCCTGAGGAGAACCACCGGTGGGTAACGCGACCGCCCAGCGCCCCGATTGCCCCTACTACTATGAGGACTACTACCGGGGGAGGGAAACCCGAGCCTGTCGCCTCATCGAGCGCAACCCCCGCTCCCGCCCCTGGAAGCCCTCCCTCTGTGCCACCTGCCCCGTACCCCGCATCATCCGGGAAACCCGGGTCCCCTACCTGGCCTTAGAAGCAACCGTCACCCGCCGCTTCTTCCGCGAACGGGTGACGGTCTTCGCTGTGTGCACAAAACACCTTCGCAAACTGGACAACCCCCTGATATGCCCCGACTGCGAGGCGGAAAGAGCCGAACAAGGGGGCAGTTGATCCGCCCCTTATTCCGTCCCCTTCTCCTGTAATGCCCGCCACACCCGCTCCGGGGTCAGGGGGATCTCGTTGAACCAGACCCCCGTCGCCTGCCGCACCGCGGCGATGATCGCGGGAGGCAAAGGGATGAACGGCATCTCCCCCATACCGCGAGCCCCATAAGGCCCCTGGGGGTCGGGAAATTCCATGATGATGGAACGCATCTCCTCGGGCACATCCTGCACCGTGGGGATGAGATACGTACTCAACCGGTCCGTCAACACCCGTCCCCCCTCCACCTGGAAATCCTCCATCACCGTCCAACCGAAGGCCTGGGCAATCGCCCCCTCGATCTGTCCCTCCACCTGCTGCGGGTTCACCGCCCGGCCCACATCGTCCACCGTGATGACCCGCGTCAGGTACACGTGCCCCGTCTCCGGGTCCACCTCCACCTCGGCCACCTGCCCCACGTACCCGTAGGTGATGTTCGGGTCCGCGCGCCCCGTCTCCGGGTCATACGGCGTCGTGGGGCGGGGGATGTAACGGTAGTGGGCCACGGCGGGCCGCGCTTCCTCTTCCCGCCAGAGGCGCAACGCCTCCTCGGCCGCGCGTTTGATCGCGTTCCCCGCCATAAAGGTCATGCGGGAAGCCGAGGAACTGCCCGAGTTGTCCGTCTCCGCGGTGTGGGAGACGATGAGCGTAATCCGCTCCAGGGGCACGTCCAGGGCCTCCGCGGCGAATTGGGCCATCACCGTGTGCGCGCCCTGGCCCACATCCGCGCCCGCGTGCCGCACGACCACCCGCTCGATCTCCGCCCCGCCGTGAAGCTCCACCGTCGCGTGACACTCGTCCACGAAGCCGTAGGAGAAGCCCACATTCTTGTAGGCAATGGCCAACCCCCGACCCCGAAGCCGCCGGGGCGATGTGGCCTCCAACGCGGCCAGACCGGGACGGGGGGCGGGCGGTGTGGGTTCGGGTGGAGGAGGCGCCTGCCATCCGCGCTCTGCATCCCACGTCCACCCCGCTTCCAGGGCCAGACGTTCCAGCACCTGGGGCATGGTGCACCCCGGAGGAACGGGCGCCTGGGTGGGTAAGAGGGAGCCTTCCCGCAGGACGTTGCGCATCCGCAGTTCCACCGGGTCCATGTTTAGGGCCTCGGCCAGGCGGTTCATCATGTTCTCCGCAACGAAATGGCCCTGGGGCCCACCGAACCCGCGGAACGCGCCGCTGGGCAGGTTGTTCGTGTACACGGCACGGGTATCCACCCAGACGTTGGGAACCTCGTAAGGGCCCACGCAGGCAAGGGTGGCGTTGCCCAGGACTTTGGTGCTCGTGTAGGCATAGGCCCCCGCGTCCAGGGTCAGGTCCACCTGGACGGCAACGAGGGTGCCGTCCCGTCGCGCCCCCCACCGGGCCCGAGCGACCATCGCGTGTCGCTTGTGGTGCCCGATGATGGATTCCTCGCGCGTCCAGACGATCTTCACCGGCCGGTCTATCCCCCGCTTGTGGAGATGCCACGCGGCCAGCGCCAGGATGATCTGTACGCTCATGTCCTCCCGACCGCCAAAGGCCCCTCCGATGGCCGCGTACCGCACGACGACCCGGTCTTCGGGAAGACCCAGGGCGTGGGCGATCTGCTCCCGGTCCTCGTGTGTCCACTGCCCCGCGGTGATGACGACCACCCGTCCCTCCTCGTCCACGTAGGCCACGCCGGCCTCGGGCTGGAGGTAGGCGTGTTCCTGGAAGCCCGTGCGGAAGGTCTCTTCGACGATGACATCGGCCTGCGCGAACCCTTCCTCGATATCCCCCCTGCGAATCCGGTACGCCTGGAGCACGTTGTTTTCCCTGTGTGCGTGGACCCGCGGCGCGTCGGGGGCCAGGGCCTCCTCCACGGAGGAGACGACGGGGAGGTCCTCGTAGGTGACGTCGATGAGGTCGAGCGCGGCCTGCGCCTGTTCCGCGGTTTCCGCGACGACCAGCGCCACCTGGTCGCCGACGAAACGGACGATGTCCGCGCCCTCCTTGTCCGATCCGGGCCCGCAGAGAACGGGCTGGTCCCGGATGAGGAGCCCGTACTCGTTCACGGGGACGTCCTTGGCCGTGAAGACGGCGACGACGCCGTCCGCGGCTTCGGCTTTGCTCGTGTCGATGTGGACGATGCGCGCGTGAGGGCGGTGGGCGAAGAGGACTTTCATGTGGAGCATCCCGGGCATTTCGATGTCCCCCGGGTACAGCGCTTCGCCGGTGACTTTTTTCCACGCATCGACGCGAGGGATACTGCTTCCGATGGCACGCATAGCAGCCTCCTCAAATAGACGTGTTGCAGAATAGGGTCTCAGGTCGCGAGGCTAGGAACGGGAGGCCATTTCCCGGGCAGCCCGTTCCACGGCCCGCACGATTTTCTCGTATCCCGTGCAGCGACAAAGATTCCCCGTCAAGGCCAGGCGGATTTCGTCCGGCGTGGGGTCGGGGATTTCCTCCAGGAGTTTCACCGATGACATGACGAAGCCGGGCGTGCAGTAGCCACATTGGACCGCGCCTTCGAGGACGAAGGATTTTTGCACAGGGTGGAGGTGAGCGTGTTCGTCCGGGCTATCCTCGGCCATGGACAGGACGTTCAGCTGCGCGGGGGTGTGGGCAGGAGGCTCGGCCAGCCCGCTCACCCCTTCCACCGTCACGATGTCCGCCCCCTGAGCCCGCTCCGCGGGGACGAGACAGCTCATGACCGCGACGCCGTCCAGCCACACGGTGCAAGCGCCACATTCCCCTTCGGCACATCCTTCCTTCACGCCGGTAAGGTGGCCGGCTTCCCGCAGGGCCTGGAGGAGGGTTTTCCCCGCCACGCGGTGAAGCACCACCCGGCGCCCGTTGACGGTGGTCTCCACATCGTCCCCCGATTGGAGGGTGTAGCGGGGCGCTTCCCCGGCAGCGAAGGGAAGCCGTCCGTCCCAGGTGCCCCACAGACGGGGGATTCGCCGGGGCCACCCCTGGCGTTCTCGCCCCTCGCGCAGGGCGTACAGGGCCCGACGGACCAGGGTGCGGACCTGGGAGCGACGGTAGGCCGCGCTGCCGCGAATGTCGTCGATGGGGCGGGCGGCCTGGGCGGCCAGTTCCGCGGCCCGTTCGATGCGCTCATCGGTCAGCCCACCCCCTACCAGGGCCTCCTCGGCCTCGACGGCCCGAACGATGGTGGGCGCGACGGAGCCCAGGGTGATGCGCGCTGCGACCACCGGTAAGGTGTCCCCCGGCGGTTGGTCGGAGGCGGGGGGCTCGGCAAAGGTGAGGATGAGGGCCGCGTTGACGACGGAGATGGCCTGGGCCCGACGCAGGCCGAGTTTGAGGAAGATGCCCCGTTGCGTGGGTTGCATCAGAGGGACGAGGATGTCCACCAGCATTTCGTCGGGGCGCATGTCCACACGTCGGACGCCTTTGTAGAATTCGGGGAGGGTGAGGACCCGCCGCCCCCGCCGGGAGGCCAGGACGAGGCGCGCGCCCAGGGCCCACAGGGGAGGGATGGTGTCGTTGGCCGGGGAGGCGGTGATGAGATTGCCGGCCACGGTGCCCCGATTGCGGATTTGGGGAGCCCCCACTTCCCAGCTGGCCCGAGCCAGGGGGTAGGCGCGCTCGACGAGGATGGGGGTGCTGACGACGTGGTGATGGGTGACGAGGGGGCCGATGTGGGCCACCCCGTCGGGATCAACGGTGACCTGTTCTAGCCCGGGGATGCGGGAGATGTCGATGAGCACGGCCGCGTCCCGCACGCGGCGCCGGAGCTCCAGGAGGACGTCCGTGCCTCCCGCGATGACCCGGGCCTGTTCCCGGAATCGGTCCAACAGCTCTAAGGCCTCGGCCACATGGGCGGGCGTGTAATAGCGTTGCCACATGGAATCACCTCCACATGTTTCGGTAGACTTCCCGGATCCGGCGGACCCCGGCGGCCTACCCAAGCTTCATCCCGGTTCTTCCGTTCCCCCACCCGATGCAGTATACTGGGCAGGGGAGTCCAACCTTTCCGGGACGAGGGTAGAACGATGCGTCATTTGTGGGCACCTTGGCGAATCGATTTCATTCGCGGGCCCAAGCCCGAGGAGTGTGTGTTCTGTGCCAAAATCCACGGGGATGACGATGTGGAGCATATCGTTGCCCGCGGAAAGCACGTGTACGTTGCTTTGAACAAGTATCCCTACAACAACGGTCACCTCCTCGTCATTCCTTACGCGCACGTGCCCAGTATAGAGGATCTGGACGATGCGACGCTACTCGAGCTCATGCACATGACGAACAAGGCGTTGCAGGCGCTGAAAGCTGCTATGCACCCCCACGGCTTCAACATCGGCATCAACCTGGGCGCCGAAGCCGGCGCGGGGATTCGGGATCACGTGCACTTGCACATCGTCCCTCGCTGGGCCGCGGACGCGAATTTCATCAGCGTACTGGCCAATACCCGAACGATTCCCCAATGGCTGGATGAGACGTATCGGGAGCTGAAGGCCCATTGGCCCCGGGAATGACGCTCCCGGATGGGGGGTATTATATCACAGGTTGGGTGGACGGCGGGCGGCGGCATGTTGGTCATTCGTCATTCGTCATACGTCATGCGTCAGGCGGCGATGAGAACGTCGGCGCTGTAGACGTATCTTGGCTTGATGACGTGATGCGTGATGCGTGATGCGTGATGCGTGACGTCATTCGTCATGCGTCAGGCGCCGGTGAGGACGTCGGCGCTGTAGACGTATCTTGGCTTGATGACGTGATGCGTGATGCGTAATGCGTGATGCGTAATGCGTAACTTGAAGATAAGTGGGCTTTGTAGAGTCCACTTTGTCTTCGAGCCGGGGAGTTACTCGTTACTCCGTTACTCGTTACTCGTCACTCGTTATTTGGTTAATCACCACGTCCGCGACCCGAGCGTGGCCTTCGGCCGTGAGGTGGATGCCGTCGGGCTGGAGCCATGCGTCCTCCACCGGGTCCAGGGCCCGGGCGACGTCGATCAGGGGGACGCGGTGGGCACGGGCTACCCGCCGTATCACCTCCCGGGTCCGCTCGCAGACGTCCATCTGGTAGGCACGCACCGCGTCCGGCCATTCCGGGTGAAAGTGGGCCCCCACAGGGGTCGGCGTCAGAAGTCCCATTTCGACCCCGGCCCGGTCCGCTTCCCTCACAAGGCGTTCCAGCACCTCGCCCGTCTGTTCCGGCGTCAACCGGGGAAGGCAGCGAGGAGGCACAGGACGCGGGGGCGGTAATCGCCACACCCGAAACGCGTGGAGCAACCGGCTGTACCGTCCCCATCCCCGAGGCAGGTGGGCCCACCGCCACACATCCCAGGCCGTCCGCTGGAGATGACAATCGTTGAGCCCAAAGGCTACGAGTACCCGGTCCGGCCGCCAGGGAAGCACATCCCGCCGCCATCGGGCCCACCCCTGCAGGCTGGTCTCCCCCGGAATACTCACGTCCACCACCCGCCAGGGCGTTCCCCTTGCGGCCAACTCCTCCCCCACGCGCACAGGCCAGGCCAGACGGGGATCCGGCAACCCGTACCCCCAGGGGATGCTATCCCCCAGGACGAGGAGGGTCGGGGCGTCTTGTGGGGCCGAGACCACCTCCCCCCGTATCCGGTCCCCCGGCGCGGGAGGCAGATGGCCCCAGCGGGCCCGTCGGGCCCACCCTTCCAGCAGGATGAGGGCCAGGATCCAAACCCCGTGTGTCCGTCTCATGCGTGTCGTACACTCACATCCCCGACGCGGAGCACCACCCGCTCCCCTTCCCGCCGGAGGACGAGGGCGCCCTCCTCGGTCACGTCCTCGGCCAGCCCCTCCCAGCGCGCCTCTCCCTCCATTACCCAAACGGGACGGCCCAGGGTGACCAGTCGGTCCTTCCACGCGGGGACGGGGGACCATCCCTGTTGGAGACGGTGGTAATACCGGCTCATGTGGTACATGTAGCCGTAGATGAGGGGTTCACGCGCGCATTGATGGCCGGTGACCTGGGCCAGGGAGGTGGCCACTTCGGCCAGGGGATGGGTCGGGGGGAAGTAGGTGTTCACATTGAGCCCCAATCCCAGAATGACCGCGTCGAGGTCGCCCCCCTCCCACAGGGTTTCCACGAGGATGCCTCCGACCTTTTTCCCCTCCAGGAGGATATCGTTGGGCCATTTGAGCTGAGGGGAAAGGCCGGGGAGTTCCTCCAGTGTGTCGCACATGGCCAATCCCGCGATCATCCCCACGTATCCGAGGAGGTGAGAGGGGAGGAAGGTGGGCCGCAGGAGGAGGGAGGAGAGGATGGCGGAACCGGGCGGGGCCCACCAGCTGCGTCCGGCCCGACCCCGCCCGGCCTCCTGTTCTTCCGCGAGGACGAGAAGGCCCTCGGCCGCGCCGGCCTGAGCGGCCGCGCGGGCCTCATCCTGAGTCGAGCTCACGCGATAAGCGTAATGGAGGGGCCAGCCCAGGGCCAGCCCCTGCAGGCGCGATCGGAGGAAGTCGATATCCAGCATAGTCCGCCCGGCGAACGCGTCCCCTTAGAACCCCTCGGCAAAGGTGTCGATCATCAACTTCACATCGTCACCCAGGGGGTAGAGGACGGGGCAGGTGCAGCCCGCGTCGCAGTATTCCCGCACCTTGCGCCGCACCTCCTCGGGGGTGCCGCTGGCCGTGATCATCTGGACCACGTCGTCCGGGACGAGGCGCATGGCCTGTTCTATCTGCTCCTCGGTTGCCGGCCAGTCCAGGATCCGGTTGATCTCGTCGATGAGTTCCTGGTCCACGCCGCTGGCCTTCATGATGTGGGGCTGCTGGCCCAGGTATTGGGTGACCAGCTTGCGGGCGTTGTCCAGGGCCTTCTTCCGGTCGTGGTCCACGGAGCAGACGACGAGTTGGGGACGGTCGATGTCGTCGATGGAGCGCCCGGCCCGTTTGGCCCCGATGGCCAGGTGTTCCATGGCCATTTCGTTGTACTTGGGGGATACGAGATAGTTGAGCAGGACGCCGTCCGCGATCTCCCCGGCCAGCTCCATCATCTTCATGCCCGTCGCTCCGATGTAGATGGGCACATTGCGGGGGCCCTTGCGTCCGTACACCACATCCAGCATGATGTCCGTCACGTGGACGAATTCCCCGTGGAAGGTGACCCGTTCGCCGTTGAGGAGGCGTCGGACGACGGTGACGATCTCCCGCATGGCCTTGAGGGGTTTCCGCCGTTGGACGCCGACCTTGCTGGCCAGGGGCTCCCACCAGGCCCCAATGCCCAGCATAATGCGGTCGGGGGCCAGGTCGTCCAGGGTGAGGAACGTGCTGGCGATGAGGGCCGGATTTCGCGTCCAGCAATTGATGACGCCGCTTCCCACCTTGATGCGCTCTGTGGTAGCGGCGTAGGCGGCCATGGGCACGATCGCATCCCGGACCAGACGGGATTCGGCCTGCCAGACCGCGTCGAACCCCTTTTCCTCTGCGTATTGGACATAGGGAATGGCTTCGGTGCGCAAGTCATGTTTGTCTTGCATGTACAGGGCAACACACGGTTTGCTCATGATCTCCTCCACTGTTGGACTTCCACGTCCTGGGATAACCCACTTACACGGGGGAACATCCTGTGCGCCTGCATTCTAACACGTCTCCCGACCGAACGTCAAGGAAGTTGTCAGACAAATGGGAGGGGGGATGAATAACGAGTAAC
>WGAA01000211.1 GCA_015489285.1 Anaerolineae bacterium
CCCTATCCCGCCCTGGAATACCCCTTCCAGATTCCCCACCCCGCGGAACACCCCCAGGTCGTCGTCGCCCTCGACCTCGTCGCCTACAAAGGGGCCTCCCATGACCTCATCTTCCACCTGAACGGCGCGCCTGCGGGAGAACTGCACAGCAGCTGGACGGGACTGCGCACCGTCACCTTCTCTCTGCCGGAAGGCCTGGTCCGGGAAGGGCGCAACGTGCTCACCATCCAGAGTGCGGACCGGGGGGCCACGCCCGACGGCGTGTACGTGGACGCCATCACCGTCCACTACCGTCGCCGACTGGACGCGCCCGAAGGTCTCCTCACCTTCACCGGCGAAGCGGGCGACCACACCTACCGGGTCGAGCACCTCCCGCCGGGGGACGCCTTTGTCCTCGACATCACCCGTCCCTACCACCCCCGCCTCATCTGGGGGACGGCCGCGTTCGAGCGGTATGAGGGGGAGAACCACACCCTGACCTTCCGCACCGCGCCCACCGCGCCCCCCACCTACCTCGTCCAATCGCAGACGGCCTTTCGGCACCCCACCCTGGTGCGCAACCTCCCCTCGGACCTCCACCATGCGTCCCGGGGGGCGGATGTCATCGTCATCGCGCCCCGAAGATGGCACAAACAACTCACACCCTGGGTCACCTGGCAGCGGGAGCAAGGGCACGCAATGCGCGTCGTCGCCCTGGAGGACGTGTACGACGAATTCGCCTACGGCCGGCCCGAACCGGAAGCCATCCGTCGATTCCTGCGCCACGCGTACGCGGCCTGGCCCGAACCCCTCCCCCGCTACGCGCTCCTCGTCGGTGACGGCTCTTACGACTTCAAGGATCACCTGGGCTTTCACCCGGCCAACATCCTTCCCCCCTACCTGGCTCCTGTGGACCCCTGGTTGGGGGAGACCGCGGCCGACAGCCTGTACGGCGAAGTGGACGGGGACAACCGCCTCCCCGACATCACCGTGGGGCGGTGGCCCGTGCGTGACGAGGAGCAGCTGCGGAACCTCATTGCCAAGACCCTGTATTACGAACGGGATATGCCCCTGGCCCTCTGGCAGCGGCGTCTGGCTTTTATCACGGACAACTACTACAGCCCTCGGGGGGAGGCGGACAGCGCGGGCAACTTCCCCGCGGAGGCCGAATTCACCCTGGAAGAACAGCGCACCCTGGCCTTCCGCCCGCGGCGGATTTACTACACCCCCTGGCCTCCCGCGCAAGAGCGCTTCCACGGCTTCACCGACGTCGAGAGCATGCGACAAAACATCATCTTGACATGGAACGAAGGAGCGGGTATAATAACTTGGATAGGCCATGCATCATACGAACAGTGGGGAGCAGAAAATTTCTTCCACGCGCGCCATCTGGAAGCATTGCAAAACGCCCAACGCTTTCCCTTTCTGCTGAGCTTGACATGTTTCACCGGCTACTATCATCACCCCGAATACCCGAGCTTGGACGAGGTTCTACTCACAAAGGGGGATGGCGGAAGTATCGCATCCTGGTCCCCCACGGGATTAGCCGTCGGTTACGGACACCACTACCTGCAAGAGGGATTCTACGCGACCCTTTTCCAGGGTGAACGTCAAATAAGTAGACTCATCTTGAGCGCACAACTCAACTTACTGGCCAAGGCGGAAGTCTACGCGTTCCAGCCACAGGCGTATGTCATTCTGGGCGATCCGCTGCTCACGTTGAAACTCGGTCCCACCTTTTACACAAGAGCGTTTCCCATTATGGGTCTTTCTGCTCGATAAAGCGGCGGGCACAGAAAATCCCTACCGACCCATTTACGGGAAATCAGTATCCTTCCGCCCGCAAATGTCGGTGAACAGAGGTAAAGGAGGCAAATTATGCACGTTCGACGGTTGTGGACGCGAACCCTCGTCCTCGCCCTGGGGCTCGTCCTGCTCCTGGGCCTCTTCGTCCCCGCAGTACGAGCGGACACGCCCGAGTTCCCCATATTCGACGGGTATCCGAAGAAGGGATGCTACGGATATGTCGTCGCGGGAACGGGCATGTGGGACGGACGGGGGAACATCACCCTGGAGGTACCGGGGCCGGTCGTCGACGCCTGGCTCATCTGGGAAGGCGTCAACGACGTGGACGACCCCGGCAACCCCGACACGACCACCCTCATCGTCAACGGTCAAACCATCGTCGGCCACATGACCGACCACACCCGCTACTCCACCATCCACGCGGACTGGTACCAGTGGGTGGCGGACGTTGGACCTTCCGGCTACAACATCGTTCAGGAGGGGACGAACACCTTCGCGGTAAGCGAATGGTGGCCCCTGGCCACGTACCGGGACGGGTCCGGGTCGCCCGACCCCCGGCGTAACGGCGTCTCCCTCATGGTCATCTACGACCGTTCCCCCTGTAACGACCCGGTGGAAATCGTCCCCTTCTACGGCAGCGACTACGTGTGGTGGAAGGGTGATCCCAGCTTCGACGGGGGACCCCTCTCCATGAACCATGTCTTCTCCTTCGACGCGGCCCCCATGGACCGCCAGGCGCACCTCCTCATCAACTTTGCCGGCGTAGATCACCTGGCCACCCTGGCCGGCGTCTGCCGTGACACGGCCGTGTGGGCCGCGGTCGGCTCGGGCACCCCTCCCGACGCGGTGGCCGAGACGGGATACCCCGGCACCCACGGGGTCAACGGCGGTGTCCTGGCCGCCAAGAACGTCTTCAACGCCAGCCCCCCCTGTCAACAACGCATCGCGGATCCCGTCGTGGACTTCAGCGGGGGCTATGTGGCCCCTGAGTGGTCCATCACGGACCTGACCTTCCAGATCCCCGCGGGGGATGAGTGGATCGCGGTCCAGATCGAATCCGTCTCCCCCATGAACCCCAACGCGGGGCCCAGCGGGGAATCGGGGGCCTGGACGGGGGGCATCCTCACCATCCCGCTCCCCCCGCCGGAACTGAGCATCACCAAGAGCGACGGTCGGACCACCGCGGAACCCGGTGATGTTCTCACCTACACCCTCCACTACGAGAACACCGGCCGGGGCCCCGCCTACGACGTCCTCATCACCGACACCCTGCCCCCGGACTACGTCTCTTACCTCTCCTGCGCCACCGCGGTCGGCTCCTGCAGCGCCACGGACGGCCAGGTCGTCTTCTCCCTGGGCACGGTGGACCCGGGCGCGTCGGGTGACGTGACCGTGGTCGTGCGCCTGGACGATGCCTTCCCCGTGGGCACGACCCGGCTGACGAACCGGGCCGTCATCAGCACGAGCATGCCCGGCGACGATCCCGGAAACAACACGGCCGAGGATGTGACCACGGTCAGCGCCCATGCCTCCCTCCAGATCACCAAAGCGGACACACCGGACCCGGTGGAGGCCGGCGCGCTTCTCACCTACACCCTCTCCTGGGAGATCGTGGGCAACGCCTTCGTCAACGATACGACCATCACCGACGCGCTCCCGGCCGAGGTGACCTTCGTCTCCGCCTCCGGAGGCGGCACCTACAACGCGGACCGGCACTGTGTGCGCTGGAACCTGGGCACCCGCACTCCCGGCAGCCAGGAGGACCTCACCCTGGTCGTGCGGGTGAAGGAACGGCTCCTGACCGACACCACCTTCACCAACCGGGCCTACCTCAGCGTCAGCGACCCGGGCGTCTCCCCCGCAGAAGCGGAAGAGCCCACCACGGTCCACAGCTCCTATCTCCCCGGCTCCATCGGGGATACGGTCTGGCATGACGTGAACGGCAACGGCGTGCGGGATGTGGGTGAACCGGGCATCGGCAACGTGACCGTCGACCTCTACGTGGACGGGAACGACAACGGGAGCATCGACGCAGGGGATACCTTCGTCGCCCGCGCGGTGACCGACGAGAACGGCCACTACCTCTTCCAGAATCTCATCACCGACCATTACCTGGTCACCGTGAGCGATGCCAACGGCGCCCTCGCGGGGATGACGAAGACGAGCGGCACCGTGGGCGTCAACGACAACAGCCAACCCGATCCCTACGCCATCACCCTGGGGAACGGGGAGACCAACCTCACCGCGGACTTCGGCTACACGGCCGGAGGCACGGGAGGCGGCGCCGCGGTCACCATCGGTGACCTGGTCTGGCGGGACACGAACGGCAACGCGGTTTTCGAGCCCGACCAGGGTGAAGTGGGCATCCGGGGGGTCACCCTGCGCCTCTACCGCGACCTGAACGGCAACGGGACCATCGACGCGTCCGACGCGGCCTTCGGCACGGTCACGACCGACGCGGAGGGCCACTATTACTTCCGCGATCTCCCGCCCGCCCGCTACATCGTGGACGTGACCGACGAGAACCGCGTCCTCACCTTCTACGAGCTGACCACGGGCAACGATCCCGCGGCGGTCGACGTCTCCGACGGGCACGATAACCTGGATGTGGACTTCGGTTACCGGCCGCCCGCGGGCACGGCCGCCATCGGCGATACGGTGTTCTACGACCGGAACGATGACGGCGTCCAGCAGGGCGATGAGCCCGGCCTGGCCGACGTGGAAGTCCTCCTCTACACCCCCGGTCCCGACGGCGAGTGCAACACCGCGGACGATGTCCTGCAAGCCCGCACGTGGACCGATAGGGACGGCCATTATCGCTTCGACGGGCTGCCCGCCGGGGTGTACTGTGTGAAGGTGGTCGAGAGCACCCTGCCCAACAGCGCCCTCACCCTGGGCTCCCACTTCACCAACCCCCACGGCCCCGTCAACCTGGCCGCGGGGTCCGAGTACCTGGACGCGGACTTCGGCTTCACGGCCGCGGAAATCCGCGGTACGGTCTTCGAGGACGCGAACGGGAACGGCGTTCAGGAGACGGGCGAGGAGGGCATCTCGGGCGCCAGCGTGTGTCTCTACACCGCGGGCAGCACGACCCCGCTCCGGTGCGTGGACACGGACGCGGACGGTCATTACGCCTTCCCCATGCTCGCTCCCGGTGACTACACCGTTCAGCTCGTGAGCTGGCCTCGAGGGTACGAGCCGACCACGCCCGAGCAGGTCAACGTGACCGCGCCGGCCGGCGGCATCGGGCGTGCCGACTTCGGTCTGGCCCGTCCGGCCTTCCGCCTGAGCAAGGCCTTCGACGTGCCCGTGGGGACCCCGGTCAAGGTGGAGGTCGGCGATGTCGTCACCTTCACCATCCGGGTGGAGAACACGGGTGGGGTTCCCCTCGCCCTCATCCCCCTGGAGGACACGTTCGACCCGACGTATCTCCGCTTCCTCCGGGCCGACCCCGCCGCGGATGCGACCGGCGCCGGGACCCTCTCCTGGAACGACCTGACGGGCAGCGGATCCCTGGCGCCCGGCCAGTCCATCACCGTGCGGGTGGTCTTCGAGGCCCTGGCGGAGACGGATAACACGACGAACACGGCCACGGTCAGCGGAGCCCGCTCCGCGGGCGGCCAGACGTTGCCGGACCAGTCCGACGCGGTGAGCTTCAGCATCCAGGCGCCCACCGCGGTCACCATGGCCGACATCCTGGCCGAGTTCGACGAGTCCGGCGCGGTCATCCTCACCTGGGTGACCACGGCCGAGTTCGACAACTGGGGCTTCAACGTCTACCGCGCGGAGGTGAACGACCCGGCGCAAGCCGTGCGCATCAACGACACCCTCATCCCCGGTCGAGGGCAATCGGTCATCGGCGCCACCTATCACTTCGTCGACGAGAACGTGGAACCGGGTA